>LADQ01000201.1 GCA_000961635.1 Hoeflea sp. BRH_c9
CATGGCGAGAACGCCGGCCAGCGGGCCGTCTCCGATCTCGTCGTTAAGCAGATCCCAGACATTGGACAGCACGATCCGCAGCAGATCGCGCATCTCGGTCTTGCCCAGGAGCCGCATCTTCAGCGCCATGCGGGCCAGCGCCGCCCCTTCGCCCAAGCTCGCCTTGCCGAGCGCGGGCGGGGTTTCCAGCATCATCACGCCAAGCGCCTTGGCCTGACGGCCAAGCCGGGCATAGAGGGTGGCGTAGGCCTGGGCCGCAGCAGTGTCGACGCCATCGACCTGGCCACCGAGAATTTTTAGCGGCGGACCATCGGTCCCCAAGGCCAGGGTCGCGACGGGAGTCACGTCATGGATCAATTTCTGGTCCAGCTTCAGCGCCTTGGCGATTTCCGGGCGCAGCGCATAGGGCAGGGGGGCGATGCGGAAACTGGCGTCGCCGAGCATGCCGCCCAGATGATCGCGGGCTTCAAGCACCAGCACCTTGCGGCCCTTGCGGGCGAGCACGGCTGCGGCAACCAGGCCATTGTGGCCGGCGCCGATGATGATGGCGTCATAGCGCGCGCTCATGCCGACATCCCCATGTCGATGCGGTGTCCGAGATCGCTCAGCACTTCACGCGCGGCATTGGCGCCGGGCGCGCCCATGACGCCGCCGCCGGGATGGGTGGAGGATCCGCACATATAGAGCCCCTTGATCGGCGATCGGTACTGGGCGTAGCCGGGCACCGGGCGGTTGAACAGCAACTGGTCGAAGGTGAGTTCGCCCTGGAAGATGTTGCCTTCGGTCAGGCCCACCTGATCCTCGATGTCCTTCGGGGTCCGGATCTCCTTGTGGACGATCAGCTTGCGGAAATCCGGGCTGTGGCGCTCGATCTTGGAGATCACGGTTTCGGCGAAGGCCTCGCGGTTGGCGTCGTCCCACTGGCCCTCGGCCAGTTCATAGGGCGCGTATTGCACGAAGATGGTGGCGTAGTGCTTGCCGGGCGGGGCCATGGTCGGGTCGATCTGGGTCGGGATCAGGAAATCGACATAGGGGCTCGCCGACCATTTGCCGTCCTTCCAGTCGTCATAGGCGCGCTCGATCTCTTCCATGTCGTCGAGGAAATGCAGATCGCCGCGCAGGAACGAGGCGTCCTTGGGCGCGCCGGTGAAGCTGGGCATGCCATCAAGCGCGATGTTGAGCTTCCCCGACGAGCCGCGAAAGCGGTAACGCTTGACGCCCTTGACGAAGTCCCGCGGTAACTCCTTTTCCTCGGTGTGATCGATGAAGGTGCGGCGCACATCCATGCCGGAAACCACGGTCTCGGCATGCAACTCGTCGCCATTGTCGAGCACGACGCCGCGGACCTTGCCATCTTTGACGGTGAAATGGTCGAGGCCGGAGCCCATGCGGATCTCGCCGCCCGAGGCCTCGAACGATCTCGCCATGGCCTGGGTGATGGAGCCCATGCCGCCGCGGGCAAAGCCCCAGGCGCCGATGGCGCCGTCGACCTCTCCCATGTAGTGGTGCAGCAGCACGTAAGCCGTGCCGGGCGAATAGGGGCCCAGCCCGGTGCCGATGATGCCGGAGCCGGCGATATAGGCCTTGATCATCGGGGTTTCGAAATACTGGTCGAGATAGTCGGCGATCGACATGGTCCAGAAGCGGACGGTTTCGGCCATCTCACGGGCGCCAAGGCCGTGGAAGCGCTTGAGGATGAACAGTAGCTCGGAAAGGTCGCGCGGCTTGAGCGAGGCCGGGTCGGGCGCCGTGCGCAGCAGCAGCGGCTTGATGAACTTGCACTGGCGCATCACCGCGCGGGAATAGCGCTCGTAGCCGTCGGCGTCGCGCGGCGAGTGGCGGATCAGTTCCCTGCGCAGCGCGTCATGGTCGGACATGTAGGCGAAGTAGCCGCCCTTGGAATCAAATACCGCGCCGCCCTCATAGGGGATCACCTGCAGGCCGTGTTTCGGCAGTTCCAGCGCGCGGATGATCTCGGGCCTGAGCAGCGAGCAGACATAGGAGCAGTTCGAATAGGTCCAGCCCGGAGTCAGCGACAGGCTCACCGCGGCGCCGCCGACATGCTCCTCCTTCTCGACGATCACGGTCTTCAGCCCCGCCCGCGCCATGAAACAGGCGGCGGTCAGGCCATTGTGGCCAGCCCCTACGATGATTGCGTCATATTTCATGATCGACCCCGAAAACGATTGGAAATCACCCTAAAATAAACTGAGCGTTCAGTCAAAAAATTAATTCTGTCATCTTTTTCCATGGTGCGCTAGAAAAAGCGAATGGTGCAGCAGGCTGATGATCAGAAGATCTCCCCGACGAGCCTTCGAACACAGGCGCGGATGATCGACGCGGTGGTGGATGTGGTGACGCGCCACGGCATCAGCGGCACCACATTCGCCAATGTCTCGGCCACCGCCGGCGTGTCCCAGGGCGCGCTGGTGTTTCATTTCAAGAGCAAGGACGGCCTGCTCAGGGAGACCCTGCTCAGGTTGCTGCAGGAATACGAGCAGGCCTGGCGCGCGGGTTTCGGGTCACCCGATCCGCTCACGCGCATTCTCGGTCTTATCCGCGCTGATTTCAGCCCGTCGATCTGCAGCCGCAAGAAGCTGGCCTTGTGGTTTTCGTTCTGGGGCGAGGCTGGGGCGCAATCGCTCTACAACAAGATTTGCGTCGAGGCGGAAGACGCCCGCCATCAGGCCATGCTCAGCAGCTGCCGGGCGTTGGTCGAGGCGACGGGCGGTCCCGATCCGGTGCTTCTGACCAATTCGATCGACGCATTCACCGATGGGTTGTGGCTGCAGATGCACATTCAGAGCCAGCCGATCACCCGCATCGAGGCGCTGGATTCGGCGCTGGCGCATTTGCGCCTTCTCATCCCTCATCACGCCCCGCAGATCTGAATTGGCGCCCTGTGGACCAGGCCGTGCGGAGGTGGCGCAGGGGCAGCGCCGAGGCCGTGCTGGGGGCGGCCTTTGGCATCCTGCTATCACCCGCTATTGAATGAACGTTCAACAAATTTGTTGCAATAGTGCTGCTTTGCCCCAATAATTGTCGAATTCGATCAAGCGAGGAAAACAACCCATCATGCAAGATGGCGTCTCCAATCCGACAGTGAAGGCTGAGCCTGGCGATACGCTCGGCCATGCTCCGGAATATGATGATGCCGCCATAAGGTTCCTCGAGGCGCTGTGGGGCGAGGGGTTTCTGTCGCCCGGCGGCCCGGATGAGGTTCGCCGAATTGTCGCGGATGTCGATTTTGCCGGTAAACGCGTGCTCGACATCGGCTGCGGCTCGGGCGGGATCACGCTGTTTCTGGCCCGCGAATACCAGCCTCTCAGCATAGTGGGCTTTGACGTGGAGCAGCCGGTCGTCGATCTGGCGAGCAGGCGCGCCGCGGAGCAGGGGCTGGCGGATACCGCCAGCTTCGTGCGGGGCGCACCGGGACCGCTGCCGTTCCCCGTCGAGAGCTTCGACATCGTCTTTTCCAAGGACGCGCTCATTCACGTGGCCGACAAGGAAGCGCTGTTTGCCGATATTTTCCGGGTGCTCAAGCCGGGCGGAAAATTTGCGGCCAGCGATTGGCTGACCTCCCATGATGGCGCGCCATCCGCGGCGATGCGGACTTACCTTGCCGCCGAGGGCTTGAGTTTCGGCATGGCCTCGGCCGCGCGCTACGAGGCGGCGATGGCGCGGGCAGGCTTCGCCGAAATCCGCACCGTCAACCGCAATGAATGGTACCGCGAGGTCGCGCGGGGCGAGTTGGAACGGCTCAAAGGGCCGCTTTATGCGCCCGTCGCCGCGGCGGTCGGGGCTGATTATGTCGACAAGAATATCAAGACCTGGAGCGCCATGCAGACGGTGCTCGACAGCGGTGAACATCGCCCGACCCACGTGTTCGGCGCCAGGCCGGAGGACCGCCCTGATGAGCAGGAAGGAACAAAGTTCTGAGCGAAAGATCTGAAGAGGAAACCGCCGCGCCGGTGACGCAGGCGACCGAGGCAGCCAGACGCCGGGAACCCAAGGCGCTGCGCCGGGAACAGCTGATCAACGCCACCATCGATTCGCTGGCCAAGCGCGGCTATGCGGCGACGACGCTCGCCGATGTCGCCGACGGGGCGGGGCTGTCGCGCGGGATCGTCAATTTTCATTTCGCCAGCAAGGACAATCTGCTGACCGAGACCATCAAATTTCTGCAGGATGAGTACACCGCCAATTGGCAGGCGATGCTGAGCCGGGCTGCGCCCGACACCGTTTCGCAATTGCTGGCCATGGTCACGGCCGATCTCGACAAGAAGATTTGCACCCCGCGCAAGATCGCTGCCTGGTTCGCGCTGCTGACCGAGGCCAAGACCAGGCCGAGCTATCATCAACTGGCGTGGGAGCGGGACGAGAAGTACCGCACCACGCTTGCTTCGATCTGCCGGACCGCCAAGCAGGAAGGCGGATACCGGTTTGACCCGCAAAGCACCGCGGATGCGATCTACGCCATGCAAGAAGGCCTGTGGCTCAGGATGATGCTGTTTGGCCGCAGCTACCGGCGCGAAACCGCGCTTTCTGTCGTCCTTGATATTCTGAGCACGATATTTCCCAAACACTTCGCAGCTGACGGCACGCCGTTGAAAATTCACGAAGAAGACCACCAGAGGAGATAACAACAATGCAGACCAAACTATCCAGAGGCCTGATTTCCGGTTTCGCCGTCGCCTTGATGCTCGGCGTTTCCCCCATGGCCGCATCGGCGGCGGATGGCGAACTCACCGTTTTTGACTGGGCGGGTTATGAGGATCCGGCGTTCCATCCCGCCTATGTGGCCAAGCATGGCGATTCCCCCACCTTCGCCTTTTTCGGCGACGAGGAGGAAGCTTTCCAGAAACTCAGAACCGGCTTCAAGGCCGATGTCGGCCATCCATGCTCGCAAAGCGTGGTGAAATGGCGCGATGCCGGCCTGCTCAAGCCGCTCGACACCGCCAAAATTCCGGAATGGGACAATATCCTGCCCGGTTTCAAGGCGATGAAGGACCTGATGACCACCGAAGACGGCAAGGCCTGGATGGTGCCGTTTGACTGGGGCAATACCGCGCTCACCTACCGGACCGACACCGTGGATGAAGCCGACATCACATCGCTCAAGGCTTTCGCCGATCCCAAGTTCAAGGACCGCGTGTCAATTGGCGACAGTGTCGACGACGCCTATGCGCTGGCCTCGCTGGCGATCGGGCTGACGGACTGGACCAAGATGACCGACGCGCAGTTCACCGAGGCCTCGGCCTTCCTGCGCGACGTGCACAAGAATGTGCGCCTGTACTGGACCGACAACACCGAACTGAGCCAGGCCATGGCCGGCGAGGAAGTGGATCTGGCCTGGGCATGGAACGAAACCGCGACCACCCTGCAAGCCGACGGCGTGCCGGTCGCCATCAAGAAGGACACCGTGGAAGGCCTGTCGACCTGGGTCTGCGGTTATGTGTTGCTTGAGGGCGGCGAAGGCAGCGAGGACAAGGCCTACGACTACCTCAACGCCACGCTCGATCCGGCGGTGTCATCCTACATCGTGACGGAATGGGGCTATGGTCACGGCAACGCCAAGGGCATGGGGGCGATTGACGCTGAAACTCTAGCAAGCTCCGGTTATGGCGACGTCTCGGCCTTTGTCGACAAGACCCTGTTCCAGTCACCGGTTCCGGTTGACCTGAAGCAGAAAATGATCGCCGAATTCGAGAAGATCAAGGCCGGTTACTGATCTAGTCCGCAACATCAGGCCGGGCGCTCAGTGCGCCCGGCCGGTCAACTTCAGAGGGATGCCGGTTGCTCCGCGCTCATTTTCGGCCCTTCTCCGTGGAACTTCTGTCGCGTTGGCCCATTCTCACTCCATTGAAGTGATGAAATGATAAGAAGGTGACCAAGATGGCCGACAATGAAACAATGAAGCATCTCCAGAAAGCCCTGCATATGGAGCTCAGCGCGGCGCATCAGTATCAGCTGCATGCGCATGTGCTTGACGATTGGGGCCTGGACAAACTGGCGGCGCAGATGCGGGTCGAATTCAACGAAGAGCTTGGCCATTCAGACAAGTTTATCGATAGAATTCTGTTCCTCAACGGCGAGCCCAATCTGGAGTTCTACAAGAAACCCAGACAGTCCGCCTCGCTTGTGGAGATGTTCAAATCCGATCTGGCTGACGAAGAAGAGGCCATCAAGTTCTACACCAAGGCCTCCCAGCATGCGACCGAGGATGGTGACATCGGCACAAGGGTCCTGTTTGAGGAGATCGTGCTCGACGAAGAGGGGCACAAGGCCTGGCTCGAACTCCAGCTCAGCCTGATCGAGCGGTTGGGGGAAAAGGCCTACAGCGCCAAATTTGTGTCTGGCGCGGGGTCTGAAGACTAGGGCCGAAGGGTCTTCGTCAGCAGACTTCGGTATGGCGGCCGTTCTTCGAAACGGCGCCCTTTGCGAAAGATCAACAAGGACGCCGCAGCGACGGCGTCTTTTTCGTGAGTGGTGTCTTCAATGGGCGACTCGGTCCGGCGGTTCAGCCCTGCATGATGACGAAGGCGTCCGGGTCATAGGTGATGCGGATGTCCGAGCCGACCGGAATGTCGTCGGCGCCGAAATCATTGGTTTCGACAATGGAGACATGCTCGGCCTGGCCCTCGATTGCGACCACGAGCGAGGTGACTTCGCCGAAATAATTGCGGTCGACCACCTTGCCGCTGATCATCGGGTCGGCGGTTTCGCCTTCCCAGACAATGCGCAACCGCTCGGGCCTTATGCCGATGATCGC
Organism: Hoeflea sp. BRH_c9; assembly: GCA_000961635.1. Lineage (GTDB taxonomy): Bacteria > Pseudomonadota > Alphaproteobacteria > Rhizobiales > Rhizobiaceae > Hoeflea. The sequence goes on from LADQ01000201.1 coordinate 6,773, forward strand.
CTGTGCCGGATCCGAGATCGCCTTTCCCGAAAGATGCCCGCTGATGGCGCCGAAGCCCGGCAGCGCCGCCTTGAAGCCCTTGCCGTTGACGGCGACATCGGAGGCGGTGAGGAAGTTCATGCCGCCAAGGAAATCGGCCACCTGCCTGGTGGCGGGATTCTGGTAGATTTCCTTGGGCTCGGCGATCTGGGCGATCTGGCCCGAGAACATCACCGCGATCCGGTCCGACATGCTCAGCGCCTCATACTGGTCATGGGTGACCAGCACGAAGGTGATGCCGATCTGGCGTTGCAGGTGCCTGAGTTCCACCTGCATCTGTTCGCGCAAATTCTTGTCGAGCGCCGACAGCGGTTCATCCAGCAACAGCACCTTCGGGCGCATCACCAGGGCGCGTGCGAGCGCCACGCGCTGGCGTTGTCCGCCGGAGAGCTGGTTGCCCATTCTGGGACCTAGGCCCGTGAGTTCGACCTGCGCCAGGGCCTGGCTGACCCGGCTTTCCTCTTCCTCGCGTCCCAGACGCAGACGCTTCAAGCCATAGGCGATGTTTTCGAAGACGTTGAGGTGGGGGAAGATGGCGTAGCTTTGGAACACCATGTTGGTGGGCCGGAGATTCGGCGGGATGCCGGCCATGGATTTGCCGCCGATCAGGATCGTTCCCGATGTCGGCTCGTCAAAGCCGCCGATCATGCGCAGCAATGTGGTCTTGCCGCATCCCGACGGCCCCAGCAGCGAGAAGAACTCGCCTTCGCCAATGCTGGCGTTGAGCGTATCAAGCGCCCGGAAATTGCCGAACACCTTGTCGACATTCTTGATTTCGATCATCGGCAGGGCTGTCATGACTTGTCCATTCGCCCGGCTGTTTCAGTGGTCGCCATCGGTTGTTCTCCTCATGGTCGGATCGCCATTTTCCGCTCCGCCCGGCGCCGGAGCAGCTCCGCCGCGGTGAGCAGGACCAGGGACGCGGCAATCAGGATCGACCCGAGCGCCAGCACGTTGGGCAGTTTGGCGGCAAAGCGCAGCTGGCCCCAGATATAGACCGGCAGCGTCGGTTCAGAACCGCTGAGGAAAAAGGCCAGAATGAATTCGTCCAATGAAATGGTGAAGGTGACCAGAATACTGGAGATGATCGACGGCGCCAGCATCGGCAGCGTCACCCGCCGCAGCGTTCCGAACGCGGATTCGCCGAGATCGAGCGATGCTTCCTCCATGCTGGGATCAAAGCCTTCGAAACCGGAGACCAGAACCGTGACCGAATAGGGCAGGCAGATCAAGAGATGCCCCAAGATGACGGTGAAGAGCGACAATTGCAGGCCCATGCTCAGCATCACCACCAGCAGCGAGATGGCGATGATGATCTCCGGCAGGATCAGGGGCGCCATGATCAGGCCGCTGGCCGCACCCTTGCCGCGAAACCGGTGCCGCGTCATGGCGCGCGCGGCGCAGATGCCGAGGATGGTACTCAGGAAGGCGGCGATGATGCCGACCACAAGCGAATTCCAGGCGGCGCCGTGCATGGCCTCATTGCCGGCCAGGCCTTCGTACCATTTGAAGGTGAAGCCGACCAAGGGCAGCTTCGGCGTCGCCGAATCATTGAAGGAAAACACCGGCAGCAGCAGAACCGGAAAATACAGGATCGCCACATAGATGATCACATAGGCGGACAACACGCGCCTGGAGGAGGGGAGAAACTTCATTTGAGAAGCCTCTTTATGCCCGCGAGCATGAGCACGATCGCGCCGGCGAGCAGGGAGACGATCACCATCGTGCTGACCGCCAGCGCCGCCCCCAGCGGCCAGTTCGAGGCCTTGCCGAACTGTACCTGAATGGCGTTGGCGATCATCACGCCGTCCTTGCCGCCAACCAGCTTGGGCGTGACATAATCGCCGACCGTCGGAATCATCACGATCATCAGCGCAGCGATGATGCCGGGCATGGTCAGCGGCAGCGTGATCCGGAGGAACCGGCGCACCGGGCCGTCGCCAAGATCGGCGGCGGCTTCCAGCAGCGAACGGTCGAGTTTTTCCAGTGACACGAACAGCGGCAGGATGGCGAAGGCGGCCCAGCTGTGGGCCAGCGTGATGATGACGGCATTGACATTGTAGATCAGCGTGCTCAGCGGCTCGGTGATGACGCCCAGATACAACAAGCCGCTGTTGAGTACGCCCTTGTAGCCGAGAATGACCTTCCACGACAGGATCCTGAGCAGATAGCCGGACCAGAACGGGACGGTGATGATGAACAGCCAGAGCCCCTTGTAGCGCCCGCCGTGAAAGGACACGAACCAGGCGACCGGATAGGCCAGAATGACGGTGACGAAGGCGACAGTGACGGAGACGAACAGCGACCGCATCAGCAGGTCGCGGTAGATCGGCTCGGTCAGCGCCGCCTTGTAGTTTTCCAGCGTGAAGGTGCGGTCGATGGTCAGATAGTCCTGCGACCAGAAGCTGTTGGCGACAATGACGATGATCGGCCCGATCAACAGGAGCACGGCATAAAGCAGCGGCGGCGAAATGGTCAGCCAGCCCTTGCCGGCCTCCGAACGCATGAAGCGCATCACCGGCGCTTCGCGGGCCGTGCGCACACCAGGCAATGTCGGGGCAGACGGATCCAAGTGTTGTTCCTTGCCATAACTGAAGGCACTGGCGGTCGCCATGCCTGCATGTGGGGGATCGCTCCGAACGATCGTGCCCGGAACCGGACATGACGATTTGAAGCCAAAAGTGAGTTGAATGCAAGGTGTTTTTCTGCCAAATTGACTGAACAGCCATTCAGTAAGAAAGATAAATGACGCCGCAAAGCTGTTCAAAACCGGCGTCCTGCCTCCCTCACAGGAACCCCGCATCATGCCCCATACCCAAGCCGTGCAGTACAAGAACGCCACCCAGGACGCCGTCGATCACCTGATCCAGCCATGGCCGTCGGCGGGATCGATCGGCGCGGAAGCGCGCGGCATGCTGGGATCGGGCGAGGGCGTCTATGTGCATGACGACAAGGGCCGCAAGCTGATCGACGGTCCCGCCGGGATGTGGTGCACCAATGTCGGGCACCGCAACGAAGCCCTTGCCGAGGCTCTCAAGCAACAGGCGCTGGAACTGTCCTACAATTCGCCCTGGTACACGTCGAACGAACCGTCGGCCGAACTGGCCCGGCGCATCGCCGGGCATGCGCCGCGTGATCTCAATCATGTGTTTTTCACCACTGGCGGCTCCACCGCGGTGGAGAGCGCGCTGCGTTTCGCGCAGTTTTACAACAATGTCCGCGGGCTCGAGGGCAAGAAGAAGATCATCTGCCGCGATGGCGGCTATCATGGCAGCACCTATCTTTCCGCCAGCCTGAACGGCAGCCAGCGGTCGAAAAACTGGATGGACTTCGCCGACGAAATGATGATCCGGCTGTCCTGCCCGGATCCGTTCCGCCGCCCGAAGGGATTGAGCCTTGAGGATTTCAGCGATCAGTTGGTGAAGGAATTCGCCGATGCGGTCGCCGAGCACGGCGCCGGGAACATCGCGGCCTTTGTCGGCGAGCCGATCATGGCGTCGGGCGGGGTGATCATTCCGCCGCCGGGATATTTCAAGGCGATCCGCGATATCTGCAGCGAAAACGACATCCTGTTCATCGTTGACGAGGTGGTGACCGCGTTTGGCCGGCTCGGCCATGTCTTTGCCTCGGAAAGCTGTTTTGACGTGGTGCCGGACATCATCACCTTCGCCAAGGGTGTCACCTCGGGCTATTTCCCGCTCGGCGGCATGGTGGTTTCGGACCGGCTGCTGAACGGCCTTCGCGCGTCCAACCATCCCGAGGCGATGTTCGCGCATGGGCTGACCTATTCCAGCCATCCGATCGGCTGCGCCGTGGCGCTCAAGAATCTCGACATTCTGGAAGATGGCCTGCTCGAGCATACGCGCGAGATCACGCCGTATTTTCATGAGAAACTGAAGCGGCTGGAAGAGCTCGCGCTGGTCGGCGAGGTGCGCGGCATGGGGCTGATGGCCTGCATCGAATGCGTGGCCGACCGGGAGAGCCACAACCCGATCCGGCTCGACACCGAGGTCGGCGTCCGCATCGACCGGCATTGCCAGGAACTGGGCTTGCTGCTGCGTCCGCTGGTGCATATGTGCGTGATGTCGCCGCCGCTGATCATCACCCGCGACCAGATCGACACGATGGCCGACATCCTGCACGAGGGGATTTCCCGCACCATGCGCGATCTGCGGAACGAGGGAATCTGGAACGGCTGACGGCGGGTTTCGCTCAGGCGGCTGGCCAGAGCCAAACGCAAACATCCGCCCATGATATCATGGGCGGATGTTTTTGGTTTACCGAACAGAAATGGCTTCAGGCGCTCGCCGCCATCTCGGCGTTCAGCCGGGCGATATCGTCCTCGTTCGGACGCTCTTCCAGCGTGCTGATCGGCAGCACGGCGCGCAGATGATCGTGATGGCTGCGCACGCCATATTCGAGGTCGGACAAATAGAACCCCTTGAAGGCGCTTGAACTCATCGCCTCGTTCGACCATTCGGTCAGCCGGACATCCTCGCCCATGGTCTCGCTGTCGATGCGGACGGCGAGCTTGCGCGCCACGGTCTGCTGCCGGGTCTCGTCCGGGTAGCGGTAGATCGCGCCGCGCAGCAGGGTTTCGCCGGTCGAGAGTGGAAACTCCTGGTAAAACTGCACCAGTTCGGGCGTTACCGCGATGACGGCGTTGGGGAACAGGCCGTAATAGACCCAGGCGCGCTTGAGATAGTCGGGCATCCCGGCGCGCGGCTGCATGGCCTTGAGGTAGTTGCGCACGCTCCAGCGGCGGCCGTTCTCGTTGCAGTCGGCATAGGAGCGCGACACGCCGCCGACGAATGGCTCGTCGAAATAGGAGCGGCCGTAGAGGTCCTGAAGCGCCGGGTGGGCCAGCGCCACGTGATAGCCTTCATTGTCGACATCGCGGACGGATTTCCAGTTGACCTTGGAGACCATGGTCCAGGGCTTGCCGGCGGGCACCATGCCGGCCCAGTCAAAATGGCCGATCTCCTCGGCGAAGGGGGCGAACAATTCGGCGACAGCGGGCTGCGGGCCTTTCTCGAACCGGACGAAGACAAAGCCGTTCCAGATTTCGGCTTCCAGCGGCTGCAATCCGAATTCCACCTTGTCGAGATCGGGGAAGGATTTCGGCCGCGCCGCGCCGCGCAAGGTGCCGTCGAGATTGTAGACCCAGCCGTGGAACGGGCAGACCAGCGCGCCCTTGCAGGCGCCCTGTTCATCAGCAACGACGCGGGCGCCGCGATGCCTGCACATATTGTGGAAAGCGCGGACCTCGCCATCGGCGCCGCGCAGCACAAGTGCGCGCTCGCCGCACATGTCAAAGGAGATATAATTGCCGGGCTCCGGCAGATCCGTGACGTGGCAGGCGATCTGCCAGTGCTTGCGGAAAATCTCCTGCTTCTCGAGTTCGAGAAAGGCCTTGCTGTGATAGGTCCAGCCGGGCAGCCCGCAACGGTCCCAGTTCTCGGGGATCGAAATATCGCGATGGGACACTGGGCTGTTCATGGGTCACCTGTTTTATGAGTAATTACTCAGAAAATAGGTCCAACCCGCCGCAAGGTCAAGTCAGGCGCCGTTTGCGCAGACCGGCGCTGACAATATCAATTGCTTTCGCTTCGCTGCTTTGCAACATTTTGACCGATCGCCGCGCGCTCCGGCGCGCCAAAATGCAAGGACGGACCGATGGCCTGGGACAAGACAAAGCTCGACGAGCTCAAGGGCAAATATGGCGAAAGCCATGGCGGCGAATTGTTCAACCCGAAGTTCCGCCGCGTTGCCGACAAGATCTTCACCAAGAGCGGCACAAGGCTGGCGCCCTATTCCGGCATCCCGACCCTCCTCACAGCACCTTATGTCGAGATCGACAATGACGAGCCGGATTTCGGCGATCTGCAAGTTGCCATCATCGGCATGCCGATGGATCTGGGTGTCACCAACCGCAACGGCTCCCGCTTCGGGCCGCGCGCGCTGCGCACCATCGAACGCATCGGCCCCTACAATCACGTGCTTGACTGCGCGCCGGTGCATGAGCTGCGTGTCGCCGATATCGGCGATGTCAGCTTCCGCAGCCGCTACCGGCTGGAGATGAGCCACGAGGACATCGAGCGCCGCGTGAACCAGATCGTCGACGCCGGCGTGCTGCCCTTGTCGGTCGGCGGCGATCATTCGATCACCCACCCGATCCTGAAAGCCGTTGGCAAGAAGCGCCCGGTCGGCATGATTCATATCGACGCCCATTGCGACACCGGCGGCGCCTTCGACATGACCAAGTTCCACCATGGCGGGCCGTTCCGCAACGCGGTGCTCGACGGCGTGCTCGACCCGACCCGGACAATCCAGATCGGCATAAGGGGTGCGGCGGAATATCTCTGGGAGTTCTCCTATGAATCCGGCATGACAGTGATTCATGCCGAGGAGGTCACCGGCATGGGCATTCCGGCGATCCTGGAGCGCGCCAGGCAGATCATCGGTGACGGCCCGACCTATCTCTCCTTTGACATCGACAGTCTCGACCCGGCCTTCGCGCCGGGAACCGGAACGCCGGAAATCGGCGGATTGACGACGCGCGAAGTGCTGGATCTCATCCGCGGACTGAAGGGCATGAACATTGTCGGCGGCGATGTCGTCG
>LADQ01000203.1 GCA_000961635.1 Hoeflea sp. BRH_c9
CTGGATTTGCGGCGAACTGGCCGGCTCCGGCGCGGTGCCGGCGTCCAGCCATGCCCGCAATCAAGTGGCGCTCGAGCATTACACGTTGATGATCAGCCATTACGGCGAGGATGTCGGGGTCCGCCATGCCCGCAAGCATATCGGCTGGTATCTCGACACGCTGGCGCCGCATGCGCCCGCCAGCCTGAAGAAGGCGATGATGACGTCGCGCGACGCCGATCAGGTCTGGACCTGGTTTTCCGAGGCGCTCGCCACCGGCGGCGAACCCGTATCAGTGCTGGAGAACGCGGCGTGAGCGACAAAGTGACGGATCCGGTGGCCATGAGCGACGAAGACACCGCCCATATGGTGCTCAACGCCATTCAGCACCCGGTGATCATGGTCGATGGCGAGGGCGTCGTCTGTTTTGCCAATTGGGAGGCCGAGGCCTTCTTCGCCGCCAGTGCTCCGCATCTGGGCCGGCACAAGATCGATGCCTTCATTCCCTTCGGCAGCCCGCTCCTGGAACTCATCGAACAGGTGCGCGAGCGCCGCGCCGCGGTCAACGAATACCGCGTCGATCTCAGTTCGCCGCGGCTGGGCAACGACAAGCTCGTCGATCTCTATGTCGCACCCGTCGCCGGCATGCCGGGCCATGTCGTGGTGGTGTTCCAGGAACGCTCGATGGCCGACAAGATCGACCGCCAGCTCACCCATCGCGCCGCTGCGCGCTCGGTCACGGGGCTCGCTTCCATGCTGGCCCATGAGATCAAGAACCCGCTGTCGGGCATCCGCGGCGCCGCGCAATTGCTCGAGATGTCGGTGGGGGACGAGGACCGGGCGCTGACCCGGCTGATCCGCGACGAGACCGACCGGATCGTCTCGCTGGTGGACCGGATGGAGATTTTTTCCGACGAGCGTCCGGTCGACCGGGTGCCTGTCAACATCCATTCCGTGCTCGATCACGTCAAGGCGATCGCCAAGGCGGGCTTCGCCCGCAAGATCAAGTTCTCCGAACTCTACGATCCATCGCTGCCATCGGTCTACGCCAACCGTGACCAGCTTGTTCAGGTGTTTCTCAACCTGGTCAAGAACGCGGCGGAATCCATTGGCGACGACCCCAATGGCGAGATCGTCCTGACCACCGCCTACCGCCCCGGCATCCGGCTTTCTGTCGCCGGAACCCGTGAGAAGGTTTCGCTGCCGCTGGAATTCTGCGTCCAGGACAATGGACCCGGCGTGCCCGCCGATCTGGTTCCACATCTGTTTGATCCCTTCATCACCACCAAGATCAATGGCTCGGGACTGGGGCTTGCCCTGGTCGCCAAGATCGTCGGAGGCCATGGCGGCATCGTCGAATGCGACAGCCAGAGCAGCAAGACCACATTCCGCATTCTGATGCCGGTCTCGCCCGATGGCCGGCCAATCAAGCCGTTGCCATCCGCCAAGGGCAGTGAACCCGGCCAAAAGGACTGATACAATGGGCAAAGCCACCATTCTTGTCGCCGATGACGATGCGGCCATCCGCACGGTTCTCAACCAGGCCCTGACCCGGGCCGGCTATGATGTCCGCATCACTTCCAACGCCGCCACGCTGTGGCGCTGGATATCGGCCGGCGATGGCGATCTGGTCATCACCGACGTGATCATGCCGGATGAGAACGCCTTCGACATGCTGCCGCGCATCCGCCGGTCGCGTCCGGACCTGCCGGTTCTGGTGATGAGCGCGCAAAACACCTTCATGACGGCGATCAAGGCGTCGGAAGGCGGCGCCTATGATTATCTGCCCAAGCCTTTCGATCTGACCGAACTGATCGGCACCATCGGCAGGGCGCTGTCCGAGCCGCGCAAACTCGCCGCCCAGCCCGAGGAATCCACCGAAGGCATGCCGCTGGTCGGGCGCTCCACCGCGATGCAGGAGATCTACCGGGTGCTGGCCCGGCTGATGCAGACCGACCTGACCTTGATGATCACCGGCGAATCGGGAACCGGCAAGGAACTGGTGGCCCGCGCGCTGCATGATTACGGCAAGCGCCGCAACGGCCCGTTTGTCGCTATCAACATGGCCGCGATCCCGCGCGACCTGATTGAATCCGAGCTGTTCGGGCATGAAAAAGGCGCGTTCACCGGCGCCCAGAACCGGTCCACCGGCCGCTTCGAGCAGGCCGAGGGCGGAACCCTGTTCCTGGACGAAATCGGCGACATGCCGATGGACGCCCAGACCCGTCTGCTCAGGGTGCTGCAACAGGGCGAATACACCACCGTCGGCGGCCGCACGCCGATCAAGACCGATGTCCGGATTGTCGCCGCCACCAACAAGGATCTCAAGCTCTTGATCAATCAGGGCCTGTTTCGCGAGGATCTGTATTACCGGCTCAATGTGGTGCCGTTGCGCCTGCCGTCGCTCAGGGACCGTGCCGAGGATGTGCCCGACCTGGTGCGCCATTTCGTTCGCCACGCGGTGGGCGAGGGCTTTGACGCCAAGCGGTTTGACGGCGAGGCGCTCGAGCTGCTCAAGGCCTATCCCTGGCCGGGCAATGTCCGCGAGCTGGAAAATGTCGTCCGCCGCGTCATGGCGCTCTATCCGCAGGATGTCATCACCCGCGAAATCATCGACAACGAACTCCGCATCGAATCGCCCGAACCGGCATCGCCGCATGGGTCCGATACAATGGGGCCGACGACGATCGCGCAATCGGTCGAAGACAACATGCGCCGCTATTTCGCCGATTTCGGCGAGGAGCTTCCGCCGCCGGGATTGTATCAACGGGTGCTCGAGGAGGTCGAATACCCGCTGATTCTGGCGGCGCTGACGGCGACGCGCGGCAATCAGATCAAGGCCGCCGACCTGCTCGGATTGAACCGCAACACATTGCGCAAGAAGATCCGCGAACTCGGCGTCACGGTTTACCGGTCGCCGCGTCTGGCGTAACCGGGTCATGCCGCCGCGCTTGACTTCTCTTGCTCCAAAGTTGCATTTTGGCCACATTCTGTTGCATGTTCGCAACGATACTGGCTTGGCCAAAATGGAGCGGCAGGAAACAGATGGCGATCGACACCGTACCGGACCTGTTGGACAGGCAGTCGGCCGCCGCCAATCCAGCAAATGCCGGACAAGAGGCGACTGAACGCCGCAATCTGTTCACGATTCCCGGCATCGCCCTGGTTGGCTCCGCCTTCGTCAGCGCATTGGTGTCGTTTTCCATCCTGTTGGGACTGACGCCGATCGAGCCGGTCGATCAGGTCGTCTACAGCGCGGTGGTGATCAACCTGATCTTCGTCATCGGCCTGGTGACGCTGGTGTTTCTGGAAATCTATACGCTGCTCAAAGCCCGGCGGCGGGGCAAGGCCGCGGCAAAACTCCATATCCGCATCGTCGCCCTGTTTTCCATCGTCGCGATTCTTCCCGCCATTCTGGTCGCCATCGTCGCATCGATCACGCTTGATGTCGGGCTCGACCGCTGGTTTTCCATGCGCACCAAGTCGATCGTCAATTCATCGCTGTCGGTGGCGCAGGCCTATGTGCTTGAAAACGCACGGTTTCTGCAGGGTCAGACGGTCTCGATGGCGAATGATCTGGACAATGCCCGCTCGCTCTACACGCTCGACCGCGTCGGCTTTGAGCAGTTCGTGACACGGCAGGCGATAGGCCGCGGTCTGTTGGGCGCGTTTCTGGTCCGGCAGGATGGCAGCGTCATCCTGCGGGCCGACATCGACACCGAACGGCCATTGCCGGCCGTGCCCGAGCAGGCGCTCAAGGACGCCGTCAAAGGCCAGCCGACGCTCATTCCGCCGGGCGTCACCAATCTGGTTGGCGCCTTGATGCCGCTGCAGCAGATCAGCGGCACGCTGCTCTACACCGTCCGCGTGGTCGATCCCGAAGTCATGCGCTCGATGCGCCTGATGGAGGAGGCCACCAAGGAATACCAGACGCTTGAGCAGGGACGGACATCGCTGCAACTGGCTTTCGGCATTCTGTATATCGGTTTTGCGCTGATTGTGCTGCTGGCGGCGATCTGGACCGCGATTGCCGTCGCCGACCGTCTGGTGCGGCCGATCAGGGTGTTGATCGGCGCCTCCGACGATGTCGCCAGCGGCAATCTCGATGTCGTGGTGCCGGTGCATGCCTCCGATGGCGATGTCGGCTCGCTGGCGCAGACCTTCAACAATATGATCGTGCAGATCCGCACCCAGCGCGACGAGATCCTGTCGGCCAAGGACCAGATCGACGACCGCCGCCGCTTTACCGAAGCGGTGCTGTCGGGCGTCTCGGCCGGGGTCGTCGGCGTCGATCACCAGGGCGCCGTGACCATTGCCAACCGTTCGGCCCGCGAGATCCTGGGCAATGGCGACACCGATGTGATCGGCCGCAGCTTCGCCGACATCGCCCCGGAATTCGAAACCGTCATGGCGGAGGCGGCGATGCGGCCATGGACGGACGCCACCGGCCAGGTCACGCTTAATCGCGGCGGCAAGGAACGCACGCTCAAGGTCAAGGTGACGCGGGAACAAACCCATGACCGGCTTGAATCCTTTGTCGTCACGCTTGATGACATCACCGACCTGGTGATCGCCCAGCGCTCCACCGCCTGGGCCGACGTCGCCCGGCGCATCGCCCACGAGATCAAGAACCCGCTGACGCCGATCCAGCTGTCGGCCGAACGCATCCGCCGCCGCTATGGACGGCAGATCCCCGAGGACGACCGGGCGATCTTCGATCAATGCACCGACACGATCATCCGCCAGGTCGAGGACATCGGCCGCATGGTCGACGAGTTCTCCTCCTTCGCGCGCATGCCGAAACCGTCCAAGGTCCGCGTCGATCTGCGCGACATTCTCAAGGACGCGGCGTTTTTACGTGAAGTGAGCCGCAATGATATTGAATTTCTGAGCGATTTTCCCGATTCTCCGATGGAGGGCGAATTTGATGCGCGCATGCTCGGACAGGCATTCGCCAATCTGATCAAGAACGCCACGGAAGCCATCGATTCGGTGCCGTCCGATGCGGAGCGCTCCGGAAAAACCATACTTGTACGGGCAAGCCGCTCCGCCGATGGACGCGAATACATCGTCGACATCATTGACAATGGCCGCGGCCTGCCGGGCGAAAACAGGCATCGCCTGCTCGAGCCCTATATGACGATGCGCGAAAAAGGCACCGGCCTGGGTCTCGCCATCGTCAAGAAAATCATAGATGACCACGGCGGCTCGATCCAATTGCGCGACGCGCCGGCGGACATCGATGGAGGCAGGGGCGCCATGATTTCGGTCCACCTTCCGGTGGAGACGCCAGCGCAGGCCAACGAAGAAGAAGACAGGGCAAAGGAACCGGCAGATGGCGTCTGATATTCTGGTCGTTGACGACGAGGCCGACATTCGCGATATCGTCGCCGGCATTCTCGATGACGAGGGGCACGAAACCCGCACCGCCGCCGACAGCGATTCAGCGCTTGCCGCGATCAGCGACCGGGTGCCGCGCCTGATCTTCCTCGATATCTGGCTGCAGGGCAGCCGGCTTGACGGACTGGCGCTGCTGGACGAGATCAAGGCCCGTTATCCCGAACTTCCGGTGGTGATGATCTCCGGCCACGGCAACATTGAAACCGCGGTCTCGGCGATCAAGCGGGGCGCGTATGATTTCATCGAAAAACCGTTCAAGGCCGACCGCTTGCTGCTGGTCGCCTCAAGGGCGATCGAAACCTCCAAGCTCAAACGCGAAGTCTCCGAACTCAAGAAGCGCTCGGGCGACCCGGTCGAACTGATCGGCACGTCGGTGGCGGTCTCCCAGCTCAAGCAGTCGATCGACAAGATCGCACCGACCAACAGCCGTGTGATGATTTTCGGACCATCGGGATCGGGCAAGGAACTGGTGGCGCGCCTCATTCACCGTAAATCCACCCGGGCGGGCGGGCCGTTTGTGGTGCTCAACGCCGCCGCGATCACGCCGGAACGGATGGAAGTGGCGCTGTTCGGCACTGAAAGTGCCGCCAGCCATGAACGCAAGGTCGGCGCGCTCGAGGAAGCCCATGGCGGCATTCTCTACCTCGATGAAGTCGCCGACATGCCGCGCGGCACCCAGAGCAAGATCCTGCGGGTGCTGGTCGACCAGCAGTTCGAGCGGGTCGGCGGCACCAAGCGGGTCAGGGTCGACGTGCGGATCATTTCCTCGACCGCGCGCAATCTCGAGGAACTGATCGCCGCCGGAGAGTTCCGCGAAGACCTGTTTCACCGGCTCGCCGTGGTGCCGGTCAAGGTGCCATCGCTCAGCGAGCGGCGCGAGGACATCCCGTTCCTGGTCGATACCTTCATGCGGCTGGTGTCGGAGCAGGCAGGCATCAGAAACCGCCGCATCGGCGAGGATGCGCTGGCCGTGATCCAGGCCCACACCTGGCCAGGCAATATCAGGCAATTGCGCAACTACATGGAGCGGCTGATGATTCTCGCCCGTTCGGATGGACCCGAGACCGTCATCAGCGCCGACATGTTGCCCGATGATGTCTCCGACATGCTGCCCAAGACGTCGGCCGCGGGATCAAACCACATCATGACCTTGCCGTTGCGCGAGGCGCGCGAAATGTTCGAGCGCGATTATCTGATCGCCCAGATCAACCGTTTTGGCGGCAATATTTCCAGAACCGCGGAATTTGTGGGGATGGAACGGTCCGCCTTGCATCGCAAATTGAAATCGCTTGGCGTATAAGCTGCGCCAGGCCGCCAGGATCGCGGTTTCGAACAGGCGTTTGAGGGGTCGGCAATGAAGGTCATCATTTGCGGTGCGGGACGGGTGGGCTACGGCATCGCCGAGCGGCTGGCCGCCGAAGACAATGACGTCTCCGTCATCGATACGTCGGCGACGCTGGTGCAGGCGATCCGCGACACGCTCGATGTGCGCAGCTATGTCGGCCACGGTGCCCATCCCGATGTGCTGGCCCAGGCCGGCGCCGATCAGGCCGACATGATCATCGCCGTCACGCTTTACGACGAGATCAACATGGTCGCCTGCCAGGTGGCGCACTCGCTGTTCAACGTGCCCACCAAGATCGCCCGCATCCGCGCCCAATCCTATCTCAAGCCGCATTGGGCCGACCTGTTTTCGCGCGATCACATGCCCATTGACGTCATCATTTCGCCCGAAGTCGAGGTCGGCCAGATGGTGCTGCGCCGCATCGCGCTTCCGGGCGCCACCGACGCGGTCCGGTTTGCCGACGACAAGGTGGCGATGGTCGCCATCGAATGCCTGGAAGACTGCCCGGTGGTCAACACGCCGCTGCTGCAGCTCAGCGAACTGTTCCCGGATCTGCTGGCGACCGTCGTCGGCGTCTGGCGCCATGAGAAGCTGTTCGTACCGCATTCGACCGACCAGCTCGAGACCGGCGACCTGGCCTATGTGGTCTGCGACCGCGACCATGTCCGCCGCACGCTCGGCCTGTTTGGCCACGAGGAGCAGGAGGCGGGCCGCATCGTCATCTCCGGCGGAGGCAATATCGGCTATTATGTCGCCGCCGCCATCGAGGAACGGCAGCCGAAGACGAAGGTGAAGATCATCGAGGCCGACCGCGCCCGCGCCGTCGTCATCGCTGATTCGCTGTCGCGTACCGTTGTGCTCAACGGCTCCTCGCTGGATCAGAACATTCTCATCGAGGCCGACATCCAGAACGCCGACCTGATGGTGGCGCTGACCAATGACGATCAGGTCAACATCCTGTCCTCGGTGATGGCCAAGCGGCTGGGCTGCAAGGCCAATCTGACGCTGATCAACAATCCGTCCTACCAGAGTTTCACCAAGACGCTCGGCATCGACGCGCATATCAACCCGCGCGCGGTCACCATTTCCCGCATTCTTCAGCATGTTCGCCGCGGCCGCATTCGCGCGGTGTATTCGGTCCAGAAAGGCTCGGCGGAAGTGATCGAGGCAGAAGCGCTGGAGACATCGCCGCTGGTCGGCAAGCCGCTCAGGGACCTGGATCTGCCCGATGGCGTGCGGATCGGCGCCGTCTACCGCGACAAGCAGGTGTTGCGGCCCGATGGTTCGCTGAAGATCAAGGCCAAGGACCGCGTGGTGATGTTCGCCGCGCTCGAATCGGTGCGCCATGTCGAGCAGATGTTCCGGGTAAGCCTGGAGTTTTTCTGACCCCATGCTTGGGCTGCTGCACGTCCTGGCCATTGCCGCCGCGGGGCTGTTCGCGCTGATCGTTCCCGCGGTGCTGTTCGCCATCGCCGATGGCATGCGGGATCTGGCCTTGTCGATGCTTCTGGTCGGCGCCATGGGCGTTTTCGCGTCCTTGATGGTGCTGGGAGCGATTGCCGGGTTTCAACGCCGGCTGGGCCGGGCGTCGGGCTATCTGGCGCTTGTCGCAGTCTGGGTGTTGCTGCCGATGATTGCCGCGGTGTCTTTCAAGACGCTTGCCGGTCTGAGCTGGATCGATGCCTGGTTCGAGGCGGTCGCGGCACTCACCACCTCCGGCTCGTCGGTGCTGATACGCGAAACCACGCCGCAGGCGATACTGTTCTGGCGCGCCTCGATCGAGTGGTATGGCGGGTTCCTGATCCTGGTTTCGATCATTCATGTGCTGGCGCCAGGCGGATTTGGCGGACTTCCCGCCGGAGACCGCCGCATCATCACCGGCCATGCCAGCGAAATGACGGTTGATCTCGGCGATTTCCGCCAGATCCTGGGGTACTACATGCTGATGACCTTCATTGTCTTTGTCGGTCTGATGGTGGCGGGCCTGGCCGGGCCATTGGCGATGATGCTGTCGATGATGGCGATCGCCACCGGGGGGTTTCTGCCCTTCGAGGGCGCACTCGAAAACCATGCCGGGCCGCTGGCGCAACTGATGCTGGCCGCCGGATTGCTGCTCGGTACCTTCAGCGTGTTCTGGCGCAGGCGATTGCTGAGGTCGCCCAGGCAGTTTTTCCTTGCCAATCCGGAGGTCATTATCGTCAGCGCCGGCGTCGTCCTTGTCGCGACGCTGTTCGCCGCCCGGCTGGCCGCTGTGTCGGGCGGCGCCGCGCTGGGTCCGATCATGGCCGAAAGCCTGC
>LADQ01000101.1 GCA_000961635.1 Hoeflea sp. BRH_c9
ACGATGGCGCGGCCGATGGCGACGCGCTGGCGCTGGCCGCCGGACAAGGCCTTCGGCTTGCGCTTGAGCAAGGGGTCTAGATGCAGGATCGAGGAGGCGCGGCCGACGCGCTGCTTGATCTCGCTTGCCGGATGGCCGGTCATTTTCAGACCGAACCCCATATTCTCCTCCACCGTCATGTGCGGATAGAGCGCATAGGACTGGAACACCATGGCGACGCCGCGGTCGGCGGGTTCGACATGGGTGACATCCTTGCCGCCGATCGACAGCGTGCCGCCGGTCGTCGCCTCCAGCCCGGCCACCAGCCTCAGAAGCGTGGACTTGCCGCAACCCGAGGGGCCGACAAAAACCGTGAACTCGCCGTCCTCGATGGTCAGATCCACGCCGTGGATGACATCGACATTGCCGAAGGATTTCTTCACTTGATGCAGTTCAAGACCTGCCATGACACTCCCTTTCCCAAACCCGGCCATGCCGGCTCCCGGCGGCCATTCGGCCGCCGCTCCCATAATCAGGTGCGCGGCCCCAACCGCGCCCCCATGTCGTCCATGATTGCACCGGCGGCATTGCGCACCAGAACCGCCCAGCTTTCGAGCAACTCCATGGAAATCCGGTAGGCCGGGCCGGTTACCGAAAGGCCGCCGACAAAACTCCTGTCCGCCGAGTATATTGGCGCGGCCACACAGCGGATGCCGGGCTCATGTTCCTCCCGGTCATAGGCATTGCCACTGGCCCGGATCACCTCGATCTCTTTCAGGAGGGCATCCGGGGTGGTCAGCGTCGAGTCGGTGAAGCGGCGAAACTTGATGGTGGCGACAACAGTGCGAAGATCGGCGTCCGGCAGCGCCGAAAGCCCCGCCTTGCCGACACCGGTGCAATAGACCGGCGATGCATTGCCGATCTGCGAATACATGCGCACCGCCTGGCGGCTTTCGACCTTGTCGAGATAGATCACTTCATTGCCGCGCAGAACGCCCAGATGCACGGTCTCGCCGGTCAGATCGTGCAGCGCGCGCAGATGCGGCTCGGCGATGACGCGGAACTGGTTGCCGGCCCAGGCCCTGGCGGCGAATTTGAGCAGGCGAATGCCGACCGAATAGGAATGGTCGCGCCCGAGCGACAGCAAACCCTCTTCGACCAGATTGGAAAGTTGCCGGTGCAACGTGCCGCGGGGCTGATCCGAGAGTGCGAGAATATCGGTGAACCGCATCGGCTGGTCGGCGGAAGCGACGATGTCGAGCACGGCTATGGCCTTGCCGAGCGTTCCAGTATCGATACGGCTGTGGGTTGGCTCACCTTCGTCCGCCCCGGCGCCGCCTTTGTCCGCGCTGTCTTCCACTTGATCCATGCCCCCTCCCGGCTCGTTCCGGCGCGCATTGCGGCTCCGGATTTCCGTTTCCTATTCCAGATGCCTGGCTCCTCCGCCGGGCTGTCATGCTTGCCGATTGAGCCGCAGCAGCGGCCCGTCGGTTTTTCTGCCTTGACATTCCCTACACCATAGATTGATAATTCTAAATAGTCAAATGTAGTTCCATTATACGGAATTTGATTTGATGCTGTCGGGGTGGTCTGGGAGGATTGCCCGCCCGGCAGGTGCAACGGCCCGCGGTCGCGTCCCGTCACCCCCGGAACGGCAGTCTGGCAACCCTTGGGAGGATAACCGAATGAAGCTTTCACACACATCAGCGCTGCTGTGCTCAGCCGCAATTGCCTTGATGGCAACGCAGGCGATGGCCCAACAGCGCACACTGAAATATTACGCCGACTTCGACCCGGCGCCGCTTGCCGCTTTCGAGGCCGCGATCCTGGAATTTGAAGCCGCCAATCCCGACATCGACGTGGTGCTGCAGAACTTCGACCACGAAGGCTACAAGACCTCGATCCGCAACTTCCTGTCGGCGGATTCACCGGATCTGGCCAACTGGTATGCCGGCAACCGCATGGCGCCCTTTGTCAATTCCGGCCAGTTCCAGGACGTTTCCGACGTCTGGACCGACAACAATCTGGGCGAGAGCCTGGCCTCGGCCAAGGGCTCGATGACCATCGACGGCAAGCAGTGGGGCGTGCCCTACACCTATTACCAGTGGGGCATCTACTACAACAAGGACGCCTACAAGCAGGCCGGCGTTGAAGTTCCTGCAACCTGGGCCGAATTCATCGACAATTGCGCCAAGTTCAAGGAAGCCGGCATCGACTGCGTGACCACCGGCACCAAGGCGCTGTGGCCCGGCGCCGGCATCTTCGACTACATGAACCTGCGCACCAACGGCTATGATTTCCACATGGAGCTCACCGCCGGCAAGGTTGCCTGGACCGACGACAAGGTGAAGAACACCTTCGCGGAATGGGCCAAGCTGGTCGAACCCGGCTACGTCACCGCCAACCACGCAGCGCTTGAGTGGCAGGACGCGGCATCGCTCCTGGTGCAGGGCAAGGCCGCCAACTATGTCATGGGCAACTTCGCCGTCGCCGTGTTCAAGGACGGCGGCATGACCAACGACACGCTGGGCTTCATGACCTACCCGGAAATCACCCCGGGCATTCCGCGCGGCGAGGAAGCCCCGACCGACACGATCCACATCCCGGCCGGCGCGAAGAATGTCGATGACGCCAAGAAGTTCCTGGCCTTCATCGCCACCGCCGACGTGCAGACCAAGCTGAACGAAGCGCTCGGACAACTGCCGATCAACAACCAGTCCAAGGTCGGCGACGATCCGTTCCTGCAGGCCGGCTTCGAAATGCTCTCGACGGCTGACGGCGGCATCGCCCAGTTCTTCGACCGCGATGCGCCGGCCGAAATGGCCAAGATCGGCATGGAAGGCTTCCAGGAGTTCATGGTCAAGCCCGAGAATGTCGACAAGATCCTCGACCGCCTCGAAAAGGCGCGCCAGCGCATCTACAAGTAAGCCAACCGGCCGGGCGGCATTATCCGCCGCCCGGTCGCACTTTGCCGCCTGATCCGGCCGGAATGCCGGTGTTATCAGGCGGTCGGCACACGGGGAGGCAGCCATGACCGGGTCAGCAACAGCGGCATCGGCCGGAACGCAAGGCGACAATCGCGGATACTGGAAACGGAATCAGCGCGGGCTCGCGCCATGGATCTTCCTGGCTCCCGGCATGGCGATGTTTTCGCTCTATGTGATCTACCCGATCATCGCCTCGATGTGGCTGAGCTTTTACGATTGGGACGGACTTGGCGCCAAGACCTGGCTCGGTTTTCAGAATTACACCGAACTCTTCGATGACGACGCCTTCTACACCTCGCTCAAGAACAACATCATCTGGCTGGCGCTCTACATGCTGGCGGTGCCTGCGGGACTTTTCGTTGCGCTGTTTTTGAACCAGACCGTGACCGGCATCCGCATCTACAAATCATTGTTCTTCTTTCCGTTCGTGATCAGCCAGGTCGTCGTCGGGCTGATCTTCTCCTGGTTCTATGCGCCGAATTTCGGCCTGTTCTACAATCTGATCGAGTGGATCACCGGCACCGGCGTCGCCGTGCTCGCCGACGACCGTTATGTCACCTATGGCATCATCGCCGCCGGTCTCTGGCCGCAAATCGCCTATTGCATGATCCTGTATCTGACCGGGCTCAACAATGTCGCGCCCGACCAGGTGGAAGCCGCACGGCTCGACGGCGCCAGGGGCTGGAAGATGCTCTGGCATGTCATCCTGCCGCAGCTGCGGCCCGCCACCTTCATCGCCGTCGTCGTCACCGTCATCGGCGCGTTGCGCTCCTTCGACCTGGTCTCGATCATGACCGATGGCGGACCCTATGGCTCCTCCCGGGTGCTGTCCTTCTACATGTACGAGCAGGCGCTGTCGGAATACGGCTATCGCATGGGCTACGGCGCGGCCATCGCGGTCATTCTCTTCGCCATCATGATGATCTTCATCTCCGGCTTCATCTGGAAGATGGTCCGTGACGAAAGGGGCGTGTGATGTTTCCGGTAGCCATAGACAAGACCTCCGCCGCCACCCAGATCCTCTACAGGATCGCGCTGCCGGTCGCACTGATCCTCTGGCTGCTGCCACTTCTTGGCGTCGCCATGACCTCGCTGAAGCCATCGAGCGATCTGGCGTCCGGCAATTATTTCGGCCTGCCGAGCTATCTCGCCTTCTCCAATTATGCCGATGTCTTCCGCAATTCGCCGATCGCCGGCTACATCCTCAATTCCTTCAAGGTGACGATCCCGACGGTGATTGGCGCGGTGGCCATCGCCTGCCTGTCCGGCTTCGCATTGGCGGTCTACCGCTTCCGCATGAACCTCTTGATCTTCTTTCTTTTCGTGGCCGGCAATTTCGTGCCGTTCCAGATCCTGATGGTACCGGTGCGCGACCTCACCGTCTCGACCGGGCTCTACAACACCATCACCGGCCTAGCGCTGTTCCACATCGCCTTCCAGTCCGGGTTCTGCACGCTGTTCATGCGCAACTTCATCAAAGGGCTTCCCTTCGAATTGATCGAGTCCGCCCGCGTCGAAGGCGTCTCCGAATTCCGCATCTTCTGGTACATCGTGCTGCCGTTGATGCGGCCAGCCATCGCGGCGCTCTCGGTACTGGTCTTCACCTTCATCTGGAACGACTATTTCTGGGCCACGGTGCTGACCACCAGCGCCGAGACCCAGCCGGTCACCGCCGGGCTCTATTCGCTCAACGGGCAATGGATCGCGCAGTGGCAGCTGGTGTCCGCCGGATCGATCATCGCCGCCATGCCGCCGGTGCTGATGTTTTTCCTGATGCAGAAGCATTTCATTGCCGGGCTGACGCTCGGGGCAACAAAGGGCTGACATGACCATCTCCGACATGCCGGATTTCACAGTGACCGACGTTGTCCGGCTTGATGGCGGCGACCGCACCACCGTCTTCGCCAGTTTCGAGCACGGCGTGCCGTGCCTGATCCATTTCGGCGCGAGCCTGCCGGCGAATGACGATCTCGCCGCGCTGGCGATTGCCACCATCCCCAATGTCAGCGCCGGGCAGATCGACCCGTTCCAGCCGCTGACGCTGTGCCCGCTGGCGATCACCGGCTGGCAAGGCCATCCCGGCATGATCCTGCAGGGCGTCGAAGGCCGCGAATATCTGGCCAATCCGAAGCTTATGCAGGTGGACGCCGACGGCGCTCACAGTGTGCGCTTCACGCTTTATGATCGCGGCAATACCGAGGGCGTAAAACTCGTCATCGCCGCCCGGCTCGATCCCGGCACTTCCATCCTGCATCTGCAGCAGACTTTGACATTGCCCGAGGGTATGAGCTGCAGCTGGCTGGCCGCACCCGCCGTGCCGGCGCCGACCGGCATGGGCCGCATCATC
>LADQ01000109.1 GCA_000961635.1 Hoeflea sp. BRH_c9
GTCGCGCTGCCAGGGCGTGCGTTCGAACCGCCCCGGTTCGCCGCTGGCTTGCGGCATGTCGACCTCCTCCTCAAGCGCTTCGAAGCTCGCGCAGATCTGGTCGCGCAATTGCTCGAACCATTGCTGCGCTGTGGTCTTCTTGTCCTCGATGTCGTCGGGCAGGCCGACCGGCAGGGTGGGGCGTTGCATGGAGAATCCTTGTCCTGATTGCCGCCTGATCATAGCAGCCCCACGGGTGCGATGTAACCGTGCCTTTGCGCGGCATGCCATGATGCCGCAAGGGACTCGCAGCCCGAATTGTTTTGGTCTAGAATTGGTCGAGCAAGGAAGGACAATGAGCCAGTTTCCCCCCCGCCGTCCGCCGCTTGACGGCCTGCGCCGAGAGATCGCCCGCTCGCGCAGCGAAAAATCCGCTGGCCGGCCCGGCGGCTTTGTTCGCAAGACCTACCGCCTCAGCCGCGGCGAGGCGCGCGAAAAAGCGCGGGAATGGTTCTCCACCTGGCCGAAAGCCGCCTACTGGACCGAAGTGGAGAGCTGGCGGATCCTGCCGGGCGAGGGCGACGACACCATCGAATTCACCATGCGCCGCCTGCCGACGGCGGATTGAGGGATATCCTTGTCTGGCAGAAGGATATCCCCTATATAGTCGCTCGAACAGGAGTGTGTATCATGGCACTTTTCATCAAGGACGAAACTGTCGATGCGCTCGCCGAGCGCTATCAGGCTGCTATCAAGGCAAAGACCAAGACTGAGGCTGTCAGGCAAGCTCTGGAACGAGCGCTTCGCGACCGTGGCGCGAAAGAGGATTATGTTGATCGCATGGTGGCGTGGAGCAAAGCCTTCAATGCGCGAACGCAACAAAGCGAGACGGAGTATGACGAGAAAGCGTTTATAGACGGTCTCTACGAGGAAGACTGATGTTTATCGATTCCTCAGCTCTGGTCGCCGTGATGACCAAAGAGGCTGATGCAATCCCGCTTGCGGAGCAAATGAGGAATGCGGAAACGCGCGTTGTGAGTGCAGCTGTGGTTTGGGAGGTTGTCGTCAACCTTGCCAAGAAAAAGAATCTCTCACTGCAAAGGGCTCAAACCGAACTGAAAGATTTTCTGAATGCGTTTGAAATCCGCATTGCTTCCATTCCGCCGGAGGCGGGATTTGCTGCCCTTGATGCCTTTGAGCGTTTTGGCAAGGGACGACACCCCGCTTCGCTGAATTTCGGCGATTGCCTGTCCTACGGGTGCGCCAAGGCTCTGAACCTGCCGCTCTTGTTCAAGGGGAATGATTTCGAGTTAACGGACGTCAACACGGTTTGATGCGCCTTGCCGCGGCTGCCGATTGAACCTCACCCCGTCACCGACTTCTGCACCACCAGCCGCGGCCCGGTGCCGCTCTCGCCCGCGCGGTCGCCGGGATTGTAGAGCTTGCAGGCGTCGAGCGACAGGCAGCCGCAGCCGATGCAGCCGTCGAGGCGGTCGCGCAGCCGCTCCAGCATGCCGATGCGGGCATCGAGATGGGCGCGAAAGCCGCGGCTGATTCTCCCCCAGTCGCGTTTGGTCGGCGTGCGCTCGAGCGGTAGCTGTTTGAGCTGGGTACGGATCTCCTCGAGCGAAAATCCCAGTTGCTGCGCAATCAGGATGAAGGACAGCCGCCTGATATCGGAGCGGATGAACAGGCGCTTGCCGCCGGGCGTGCGCCGCGCCGAAATCAGCCCCTCGTCGTCATAATAACGGATGGCGGAGACCGCGAGGCCGGTGCGGGCGGCCACTTCGCCGATGGAGAGCAGGCCCTTGCCGGTGTCGATCGCCATTACTGAAAAAACCTCTTGACCTCAAGTTCACTTGAGAAAGTAGCATGGCTTTCATCACAGGCAACTACCCGCGACTTCAGGAGCAGACCCATGACGCAAGCCGTTCTCGAACACGTCAATTTCACCGTTCCCGACGCATCCAGAACCGCCGCGTGGCTCTGCGAGGTGTTTGGCTGGAAGATCCGCTGGCAGGGAGCCGCGCGCAATGGCGGCCGGTCGATTCATGTGGGAACCGAAGATGACTATCTGGTCGTCTTCACCCCGAAAGAGGGCGTGGCGCCCAATACCCAGGGCAAGGACGTAACCGGTGCGATGAACCACATCGGCGTGGTTGTCGACGACCTCGATGCTGTCGAGGCGCGGGTGAAGGCCCAGGGCTACCCGACCTTCAATCATGCCGATTACGAACCCGGCCGCCGGTTCTATTTCGACGACGAGAACGGCATCGAGTTTGAGGTCGTCAGCTATGACTGATCTGGCGCTCGGTTACAGGCCGAATCGGCGGGTGATCTCGCCGGCGATGATGGCCACGCTCATGGCGAGGTTCAGGCTGCGCCGGCCCTCGACCATGGGAATGGTCAGGCGGGCGTCGGCGGCGTCATGGACCTTGGGCGGCACGCCGGCGCTTTCCCTGCCGAACAGCACCACGTCCTGGGCGGTCAGGGTGTGGGCGCTGCCGTCGATATAGGGCGTGGCGGACTGGGTGGTCATCAGCACCAGCCGCCGGCCCTCGGCCTTTCGCCAGTTCTCGAACTCCTCCCAGCCGTCGTGGCGGGTCAGCGCCGCCATTTCGATGTAATCCATGCCGGCGCGCTTGAGCGAGCGGTCGGTCATGTCGAAGCCCGCCGGGCCGATGATGTGAATGCCAATGCCCAGGCAGGCGCCAAGCCGCAGGATGGCGCCGGTGTTGCCGGGAATGTCGGGTTGATAAAGTGCGATCAGAGGTTTGGTCATGGCAATGATGTCTGTGGTCTTTTTATCACAAGATCAAGCAAGGATGCGGTTCCTCCGAGCAAACCGGCCGCGCCAATCTGGCGGATTCCGAGAAACCGGTCTAAACAGGGTGATCTTCAACGCGAACCCGACGGAGGCTGCAATGCGCATCATTACTCTCAGTCTACCGGCTGCGGCCATGGGCCACTGACGAAACGGGTTTATCGCGGTTTCAGTATCTCTTTCAGCTTTTGTGCCCCGTTCCAGGGGCAATAAGCGCCATCGCGTGAGCTCAGGCTTTTCTTCGGTCTGTCCGTGCATGTCCCATGCGCGGCTGGCCGTTTTCTTCAAGGAGACATCCATGTTTGGATGGTTTGAACGTCAACTCAATCCCTATCCCGCGGCCACGCCCACCGCGCCGCCCGAAGGGCTGGTGGCGTTTTGCTGGCATTATTCGCGCGAAGCGGCGCCGTGGTTGATGGTCCTGGCCTGCGTGACCGCGCTGATTGCCATCGGCGAAGTCATGCTGTTCGGATTTCTGGGCTCCATCGTCGATTGGCTGGCCAATGCGGATCCGCAAGGGTTTGTGCAACGCGAATGGTCGCGGCTTGTGCTGATGGGCGCGGTGTTGCTTGTCGGCCTGCCCATTACGGTGATGCTGCATTCGCTGATTGTCCATCAGACGCTTCTGGGCAATTATCCGATGATTGCGCGCTGGCAGATGCACCGCTATCTGCTGCGCCAGAGCCTGAGCTTCTTTTCCAACGAGTTCGCCGGCCGGGTCGCCACCAAGGTGATGCAGACATCGCTGTCGATTCGCGAAGCGGTGATGAAGCTGCTCGATGTGTTCGTTTTCGTTACCGTCTATTTCATCGCCATGATCGGCATGGTTGCGAGCGCCGAATGGCGGCTGGTGCTGCCGCTCTTGTTCTGGCTCGCCGTCTATGTCGGCCTGATCATGCACTTCGTGCCAAAGCTCAAGCGGATTTCGGCTGATCAGGCCGATGCCCGTTCGGCGATGACCGGGCGCGTGGTCGACAGCTACACCAACATTTCGACAGTCAAACTGTTTTCTCATGCGGGGCGGGAAGAGGCTTATGCGCAGGAGAGCATGGACATGTTCCTTGAGTCCGTGCACCGGCAGATGCGCCAGGTGACGATGTTCGAGTCGCTTGTTTACTTCAACAATTGTGTTCTGGTGTTCGTGGTCTCGGCGATGTCGATCGGGTTCTGGATGACCGGCATTGTCTCGGTCGGCTCCATCGCCGTCGTCATCGGACTTTCGCTCAGGATCAACGGCATGTCGCAGTGGATCATGTGGGAGGTCTCCGGCTTCTTCGAGAATATCGGCGTGGTCCAGGACGGCATGGGCATGATGGTCAAGCCGCATGACGTGGTCGACCGGCCCGGCGCCGGCGAGATCGTCGCCAAACGGGGCGCCATCACCTTCGAGAATGTGCGCTTCCATTATGGCAAGCAGAGCGGCGTGATCGAGAACCTGTCGCTGGCGATCAAGCCGGGCGAGAAGATCGGGCTGGTCGGCCGCTCCGGCGCGGGCAAGACCACGCTCGTCAATCTGCTGCTGAGGTTTTACAATCTCGAATCCGGGCGCATTCTGATTGACGGCCACGACATTTCGCAGGTCAGTCAGGACAGTTTGCGCGGCCAGGTCGGCATGGTCAGCCAGGACACCTCGCTGCTGCACCGTTCGGTGCGCGACAACATCGCCTACAGTCGGCCCGACGCCACCGAGGCCGAGATCATCGAGGCCGCGCGTAAGGCGAATGCGCTCGATTTCATCGCGGGTCTCGAGGATCTGGCCGGGCGGAGCGGGCTGGACGCCCATGTCGGCGAGCGCGGCGTCAAGCTTTCGGGCGGCCAGCGCCAGCGCATCGCCATCGCGCGGGTGTTCCTCAAGGACGCGCCGATCCTGGTGCTCGACGAGGCCACCTCGGCGCTCGATTCCGAAGTCGAGGCGGCGATCCAGGAGAACCTGTTTGCGCTGATGCAGGACAAGACGGTGATCGCCATTGCGCACCGTCTGTCGACGATTGCGCAGATGGACCGGCTGGTGGTGCTCGATCAGGGCGAGATCGTCGAAACCGGGACCCATGATGAGTTGATCAAGTCGGGCGGCATTTATGCCGATCTGTGGTCGCGGCAATCGGGTGGCTTCATCGATGTCGACGCGGATGCGACGGCGGCACAGTAGGGGATTGTCAACATTGCCAAATCACTGCCGTGCCCTATTGTTGCGCTCATGATGCTTCGACCTTTCCTCGCACTCTTCGAACGCTGGATCGATCCGTTCGTCCGGCGTTCGAGCTACCGTCCTCCGGCCTCGACAAGGGCGTTTCTGTGGCACTATGTCGGCCAGGCCAAGGGCGCGTTTGCGGCGATGCTGGCGCTCGGCGGCCTGGTGGCGCTGCTTGAGGCGGCGCTGTTCTATTTTGTCGGCCAGCTGGTCGATGTGCTTGACGCGGCCGAGCCCGCGGCGGGATGGGACGGGCTGATCGCGGCGCATGGCCCGACCCTCGCCTTCATGCTGTTCGTCGTGGTGCTGGCGCGCTTCGTCGTCGTCACGGTCGCGGCGCTGGTGGAGGAACAGACGGTCGTTCCGGGGTTCTACAATCTGGTTCGCTGGCAGGCCCACGCCCATGTCTCGCGGCAGGATCTGGCGTTTTTCCAGAATGATTTCGCCGGCCGCATTGTCTCCAAGGTCTGGGCGGCGGGTCAGGCCACCGGCGATTTCATGGTGTCCTTGCTGCAGGTGGTCTGGTTCATCATGATCTACACCGCCACCACCATGGCCCTGGTGGCGCAGCTCGACTGGCGGCTGTCGGCGCTGGTGTTGGTGTGGATTGCCGCCTTCGGACTGCTGGCCCGGTTTTTCGTGCCGCGCATCCGGCGTCATGCCAGGGCGAGCGCCGAGGCGTCGGCCATGCTGACCGGCCGCATCACCGACAGCTATTCCAACATTCAGACTCTCAAGCTCTACGCCCGCGAAGCCGACAATGACCGCTATATCCGGGATGGCTTTGACCAGTTCATGGCGGCCATCATCCCCTTCACCCGGCACCTGACCGGCGTCCGCGCATCGCTGGCGGCGCTGTCGGGGGTGATGATCGCGGCGATCGCCGGGTTTTCCATCAATTTGTGGCTGACCGGGGCGATCTCGGTCGGATCGGTAGCGTTCACCCTGTCGCTGGTGCTCAGGCTCAACATGCTGCTGGGGCGGATGATGACGCAGCTCAACGGGCTGATGCGCAATCTCGGCACTGTGCAGAATTCCGCCGAACTGGTGGCGCGGCCGATCGGCCTGTCCGATCGCGCCGACGCCAAGACGCTTGAGGTTTGCTCGGCGGGCATCCGGTTTGAGCATGCGCGGTTCGGCTATGATGCCGCCAAGCCGGTGATTGAGGATCTTTCGCTGACCATCGCGCCGGGAGAAAAGCTCGGCCTCGTCGGCCGCTCGGGCGCAGGCAAGTCGACCTTCGTCAATCTGCTCCTGAGGTTTTACGATCTGCAATCGGGCCGGATCGAGATCGATGGCCAGAACATCGCCGATGTCAGCCAGGAATCGCTGCGCCAGGCCATCGGCATGGTCACCCAGGACACTTCGCTGCTGCATCGCTCGATTCGCGAGAACATCGTGTTCGGGCGCCCCGACGCCGATGACGCGGAAATCTACGAAGCGGCGCGGCGGGCCGAGGCGCTGGATTTCATCAAGGGCCTGTCCGATCAGCGCGGCCGCAAGGGGCTCGACGCCCATGTCGGCGATCGCGGCGTCAAACTGTCCGGCGGCCAGCGCCAGCGAATAGCCATCGCCAGGGTCATGCTCAAGAACGCGCCGATTCTGGTGCTGGACGAAGCCACATCGGCGCTCGATTCGGAAGTCGAGGCTGCGATCCAGGACAATCTTGACGAGTTGATGGACGGAAAGACCGTCATCGCCATTGCCCACCGGTTGTCCACCATTGCCCGGATGGACCGTTTGATGGTGATGGACAACGGCCGGATCATCGAGACTGGCACCCATGCCGAATTGATCGCGCGGGGCGGGCTTTACGCCGATTTGTGGGCCCGGCAGTCGGGCGGCTTCATCGGCGTGGACGAAGCGGCGGAATAGGCTTGCGGTTTTCCCCGCGACAATGTGCCCTTCTGGCTCCGTGCGGTCTGGACTTCTCCTTCCAACCCGCATAGAAACCGCGCGATTGACAGAATTCCGCCGCATTGTCGGC
Organism: Hoeflea sp. BRH_c9; assembly: GCA_000961635.1. Classification (GTDB taxonomy): domain Bacteria; phylum Pseudomonadota; class Alphaproteobacteria; order Rhizobiales; family Rhizobiaceae; genus Hoeflea. The sequence goes on from LADQ01000109.1 coordinate 6,982, forward strand.
TTTGGCCGAATCTGCCTATAGGGGTGGGGTCAAAGCGGCCTGTAACAGGACGGAATTCTGGTCCGGACGCAGCTTGAAGAGGACGTTGAGCCGTGAGTGAGCCAATGACACACAGCGAAGTAGCGGGCGAACCCACCCGTCGCGATTTTCTTTACATCGCCACCGGGATGGCGGGGGTAGTTGGCGTGGGCGCCTTTGCCTGGCCATTTATCGACCAGATGCGCCCCGACGCCTCGACGCTGGCGCTGGCCTCCATCGAGGTCAATGTCGAAAGTCTCGAGCCGGGCATGTCGCTGACGGTGAAATGGCGCGGCAAGCCGGTGTTCATCCGCAACCGCACCGACGCGGAAGTTGCCGAGGCCCAGGCCGTCGCACTTGCCGATCTCAAGGATCCGATCGCCCGCAACGCCAACATCGCCGAGGCCGCGGAAGCAACCGATCTTGACCGCTCGGCGGGCGAAGGCAAGGAAAACTGGATCGTCATGGTCGGCTCGTGCACCCATCTGGGCTGCGTGCCGCTGGGCCAGGCCGGCGAATTCGGCGGCTGGTTCTGTCCGTGCCATGGTTCGCATTACGATACGGCAGGCCGTATCCGCAAAGGCCCGGCGCCGGAGAACCTCGCGGTTCCGCCATTCGCGTTCGTGTCTGACAGCGTCATTAAAATCGGCTGAGGGGGCTATAGACCATGAGCAGCGATCACTCGACTTATCAGCCAACCACCGGTTTCGGAAAGTGGATGGATTCACGCCTGCCGGTGACACGGCTGGTGCATGACAGTTTCATCTCCTATCCGGTGCCGCGCAATCTGAATTACGCCTACACTTTCGGCGGCATCCTTGCGGTGATGCTGGTGGTGCAGATCGTCACCGGCATCGTGCTGGCCATGCATTACGCAGCCAATGCGGCGATCGCCTTCCAGTCGGTCGAAAAGATCATGCGCGATGTCAATTCGGGCTGGCTGCTGCGCTACATGCATGCCAACGGCGCGTCGTTCTTCTTCATCGCCGTTTATCTCCACATCGCACGCGGCATGTATTACGGCTCCTACAAGGCGCCGCGCGAAGTGTTGTGGATCCTGGGCGTCATCATTTTCGTGCTGATGATGGCCACCGGGTTCATGGGCTATGTGTTGCCATGGGGCCAGATGTCGTTCTGGGGCGCAACGGTGATCACCGGCTTCTTCACCGCCTTCCCGGGGATCGGCGAACCGATCCAGCAATTGCTGCTGGGCGGCTTCGCGGTCGACAACCCGACGCTCAACCGCTTCTTCTCGCTGCATTACCTGCTGCCGTTCATGATTGTCGGCGTTGTCATCCTGCACGTCTGGGCGCTGCACGTCACCGGTCAGACCAACCCGACCGGCGTCGAAGTGAGATCGAAGACCGATACGGTGGCGTTCACGCCTTACGCGACCGTCAAGGACGGGCTGGCGATCAGCATCTTTCTGATGATTTTCGCCTATTTCATCTTCTTCATGCCGAACTTCCTCGGACACGCCGACAATTACATCCCGGCGAACCCGTTGAAGACGCCGGCGCACATCGTTCCGGAATGGTACTATCTGCCGTTCTACGCGATCCTGCGCGCCATCACCTTCAACATCGGACCAATCGATTCCAAGCTTGGCGGCGTGCTGGCCATGTTCGGCTCGATCGCGGTGCTGTTCGTGCTGCCGTGGCTTGATACGTCAAAGGTCCGCTCCGCGGTGTACCGGCCCTGGTACAAGCTGTTCTTCTGGATTTTCGTCGCCAACGCGATCTTCCTGGGCTGGCTTGGCGCCAAACCGGCGGAAGGTGTCTACACGACCATGGCGCAGGTTTCGACGCTGTATTACTTCGCCTTCTTCCTCGTCATCCTGCCAGTGCTGGGACTGATCGAAACGCCCAAGCGTCTGCCAAACTCCATCACCGAGGCCGTGCTTGCCAAGAATGGCGGCAATGGCGGGGCTGCGTCGTCCGCGTCCGCCTCACCAGAAACACGCGGCTGAGCGGCGCGACGGAAAGGATCAGAGATATGAAAAAGCTTCTTGCAAGCATCGTTCCGCTCGCTTTGGCCGCCATTATTGGTGCCGGCCCGGCCTCCGCCGCGGAACAGACTGGCGGCACGCCGCATTACCCGATCAATCATCTGCGGGAGATCGACTGGTCCTTCGCAGGCCCCTTCGGCACCTTCGACAAGGGCCAGCTGCAGCGCGGCCTGAAGGTCTATACCGAAGTCTGCGCGGCCTGCCATTCGATGAACCTGGTGGCCTTCCGCACCCTTGAGCATCTGGGCTATTCGGAAGAGCAGCTCAAGACACTCGCCGGCAATTACGAAGTCGAAGACGGTCCGAACGCCGATGGCGACATGTTCACCCGCGCTGCGGTGCTGTCGGATCATTTTCCATCCCCGTTCGCGAATGAGGAGGCTGCGGCAGCATCCAACAACGGCGCGGCGCCGCCGGACTTTTCGCTGCTGGCCAAGGCGCGCTATGTCGAGCGCGGCTTCCCGCAGTTCATCCTTGATATTTTCACCGGCTACAATGAGAGCGGTCCGAACTATATCTACTCGTTGCTGACCGGTTATCAGGAGCCGCCGCACGGTGTGGAAGTGGCCGAGGGCAGCCATTACAATCCCTATTTCATCGCCGGTCCGACGCTTGCCATGGCGCCGCCGCTTTCGGACGGGCAGGTCACCTATGACGACGGCTCCGTGGAGACGGTCGACCAGTACGCCAAGGATGTGGCGGCGTTCATGATGTGGGCGGCCGAGCCGCACATGGAAGAGCGCAAGCGCACCGGCTTCATGGTGATCCTGTTCCTGGCGATCTTCTCGTCGCTGATGTACCTGACCAAGAAGGCCGTGTACTCAAGCAAGGGCCACTGACTACGGATCGATCCGGGTTTAGTTCGAATGCGCCGCCTGCGGGCGGCGTTTTCATGTCCGGCTTAAGCCGATTGCGCCTCCGCAAGCCGCTTGCGCTTCATGCCGCCGCGTCGCAAGTTGAGATATTCTTTGGAGCCCCCGCCCATGACCGACCTTGAAAACGAGCTTCGCGCCGCCATCCGCACCATCCCGGATTATCCCAAGCCGGGCATCCTGTTTCGCGACATCACCACGCTTCTGGGCGCGCCCAGGGCGTTCCGGCGGGCGGTGGATGAACTGGTGCATCCCTATGCCGGTCTCAGGGTTTCCAAGATCGCGGGCATCGAGGCGCGCGGCTTCATCCTCGGCGGCGCCATGGCGCACCAGCTGTCGGCAGGCTTCGTGCCGATCCGCAAGAAGGGCAAGCTGCCGCATGAGACCGTGAGCGTGGCCTACAGCTTGGAATATGGCGTCGATGAAATGGAAATGCACCGGGACGCGCTGACCGAGGGCGAAAGCGTCATCCTGGTTGATGATCTGATCGCCACCGGCGGCACAGCGGAAGGCGCGGTCAAGCTGCTGCGGCAGATGGGCGCCAATATCGTCGCGGCCTGCTTTGTCATGGACCTGCCCGATCTTGGCGGCCGCAAGAAACTTGAGGACCTGGGCGTTCAGGTGCGCACGCTGGTCTCCTACGAAGGCCACTGAGCCGGTGGCCCGCAGCAGGGCCAGCGCGGTGCGGCCCAGGCGCTACTCGGTGTCAGCCGCCTCAGGAAACCTGATCAGCGCGGCTGAATCGAAGCTCATAACTAATTCGCCCTGGCTGTCGCGGGCTTCCGAGGACAATTCGAGGATGGACCAGCCCGGCCTCGACGCCAGCGGCCTGGTTCCGCGAATGGTGCGGGAGTAGAAGATCTCGTCGCCGGCATAGACCGGTTTGAACCATCTCAGATTGCGGAAGCCGGGCGAGGGGCCGAATTCGGGCAAGGCGCGGCCCTCGTCCTGGGCCTTTTTCGCCTCAATGGCATTGGATGCCAGGTTGAGCTTCATCCAGGTCGCGGCGGTGTGCCATCCCGACGCGCACAGGCCGCCAAAGACGCTGTCCTTGGCGCTCTCCGCATCGAGATGGAAGCGTTGCGGATCGAACTGGCGGGCAAAGTCGATGATTGCCTCGGCGGTGAACACATGGCCGCCCAGTTCCTGGCGCGTGCCCGGTTCAAATGCTTGGTCAATGATCATGATTGGGCGGTCTCCGCTGGCCGCAGGCGAACCATCACCGGGTTTTCCGATTCCAGCACGGTTTCGCCGTTTTGGTTTCTCAACTCATGACGCAGGCTGACAATGCCGATTCCGGGCCGGGATTTGGATTCGCGCGCGTCCAGCACCCTTGTTTCTCCTTGCAGCACGTCGCCGGCCAGAACCGGTTTCCGCCATTTGACGAAGTCGACGCCGGGCGCGCCTTCCGCCGCCGTGCGCAGCAGATAGGAATCGGTCATCATCCGCATCATCATCGCGCAACTGTGCCAGCCCGACGCCGCCAGGCCGCCGAGGATGGAATTGCGCCCGGCCTCTTCATCCAGATGCATCGGTTGCGGGTCGAATTCCATGGCAAAGCTGATGATTTCATCGGCGGAAACGCTCTTGGGGCCAAGCGGGAACACGGTTCCAGGGCTCATGTCCTCGAAGTGGAGGAATTCATCCTTGGGCATGGGTATCGGTCACTTTCTCTGCGATGCTTCGGTGCGCAACTTAGAGGGTTCCATTTAGGTTTGAAAGGGTTGCCTGCCGCCGGCCTTGATCAATCCCCCCAATTCCGGCGCCCATTCTGGCCGCCATTTCGGGCATCGCCGGTCCAGGCGCGGTCATGATATCCTGGTCCGATCGGATTGATCCCTGTCAAGGCGCCGGTGCTGACAGGGCGTAGTGTTAATGCATGCGCCGGCGGACCGCCGGACGCGAATTAAGGAGCACCGGAATGTTCAAGTCCAATGTCGGCGCCGCCGACCGCATCCTCCGCATCGTTGTAGGCTTGGCGCTGCTTGCCGTATTCTTCATTTATCCGGACGCCTCATGGCGCTATTTCGCCCTGATCGGCAGTGTGCCCTTGGTGACCGGTCTGCTCGGCACCTGTCCGCTCTATTCGCTTTTCGGGATGTCGACCTGCCCGGTCAAGAAAGTCTGACCGGCGGCGTTGTCGCACTGCAGGCGCGGACGACGAACGCTTCAGCCTCTGCGGTCGCCTCATTGGCGGCTCAGGTGTTGAAGCGGAAGTGAATCACGTCGCCGTCTTGGACGACATATTCCTTGCCTTCGTCGCGCGCCTTGCCGGCTTCCTTGGCCGGAACTTCGCCGCCGAGCGTCACATAGTCATCATAGGCGATGGTGAAGGCGCGGATGAAGCCGCGTTCGAAATCGGTATGGATGACGCCGGCGGCGGCTGGCGCCTTGGTGCCGCGTTCGATGGTCCAGGCGCGTGTTTCCTTCGGCCCGACGGTGAAATAGGTGATCAGGTCGAGCAGGTGATAGCCGGCGCGGATCAGCCGGTCGAGACCGGCTTCTTCCAATCCCAGCGCCGCCAGGAATTCCTTAGACTCTTCATCAGGCAGTTGCGCCACCTCGGATTCGATGGCCGCGGAAATGACGATGCTCTCCGCACCCTGCTCAGCCGCCATCCTGGCGACGGCCTCGGTGTGGGCATTGCCAGTGGCCGCATCCGCTTCAGACACGTTGCAGACATAGAGCACCGGATGCGAGGTCAGCAGGTTCAGGCCCTTGAGAATGTCGAGCTCTTCGTCGGCCAATGACTTCAGCATGGTGCGGACCGGCTTGCCGTCCTGCAGCAGCTTCAGCGCCGTTTCCATGATCGGCAGCACCGTCATCGATTCCTTGTCCTTCGACGCGGCGCGCTTGCGGGTCTGTTCGGTGCGGCGCTCGAGGCTCTCGAGGTCGGAGATCATCAGTTCGGTTTCAATGGTCTCGGCGTCGCTGACCGGGTCGATGCGGCCCTCGACATGGGTGATGTCGTCATCCTCGAAGCATCTGAGCACATGCACGATGGCGTCGACCTCGCGGATATTGGCGAGGAACTTGTTGCCGAGACCCTCGCCCTTGGAGGCGCCGCGCACCAGGCCGGCGATATCGACGAAGGAAATGCGGGTCGGGATGATCTCCTTCGAGCCTGCCACCGAGGCGAGCTTCTGCATGCGCGGGTCTGGGACCGCGACTTCGCCGGTATTGGGCTCAATCGTGCAGAACGGATAGTTCGCGGCCTGCGCGGCGGCGGTCCGCGTCAGTGCGTTGAACAGGGTGGACTTGCCGACATTGGGCAGCCCGACGATGCCACATTTGAAACCCATGGAATTGATGTCCTTCGAAAGATACTTGCGGCTTTGTATGGATGTGGCGTGCCGCGTCAAGGGGCGATCGGATCTGCCGCCGCCTGCAACGCAGCGGCGACGCCGGTATTGATGTACATCATTGCGTCAATTTTCATCGGGTGCAGGATGTGCGGATGATTAACCGCCCTTCGTCGGGCCAGTTGGAGGTATTGAGATGTTATCGAAAACCCTTGTCAAGGTGATCCCGGTTCTGGCCATCCTTGCGATTTCAGGCAGTATGGCGCAGGCCCAAAGCGACGATGATGGCCGCGGCGGCTGGTGGCAACGTTGGGGCATGGGGCAGATGATGATGAATGGCCCCTATGGCCGCGGCGGCCCTATGATGGGGCAGGGGCCGATGATGGGCTTTGGATGGGACGGCATGCTGGACCGGATCGACGGTCGGCTGGCGTTCATCAAGACGGAACTGGCTATCACCGATGACCAGTCGACCCAGTGGGACAAATTCGCCGCCGCCTTGCGCGCCAACGCCGAAAACCACAACGGGCTGATGCGATCGATGGTGGAACAGATGTCGGACGACGACTATGCCGACAAGACCCTGCCGGAGCGTCTGAGCGAGCATGAGGGCTTCATGCAGGCGCGGCTGGAGCAGATCAAGGAAATGCGGGCTGCGGTCGAGGAATTGTACGGCGTGCTTGACGATAAACAGAAGAAAGCCGCCAATGACATCGTGCTGCCGTCGATGGGCATGGGCATGGGCATGGGTGGAATGATGCGCTGAGCTTGCTACAGCGGGCGACGGCAATGCGCGGGTCCCGCTGAATGCGCATGCAGCGGATTAAGGCGCCGGGCGGCGTGCAAGCGGCCAGGTTTCGAGCCATGGGGCAAGCGGGCGGGATCATCGATCACCGCCCGCTCGCCTGACGGGATCAACCGCTCATAAAGGTTTTTGGGGGATTCTGCGGTCTGTCAGACGCCGGAGAAACCGTCATGGAAACCGAACTTGCCACCTGGCATTTTGTCGTTGCGGGGATTGCTTTCGCGTTGTTCGGCGTGCTGGCGCATGTCTTTCGGGCTGTGTTCAACCTGTTTCCCGACAAGCTGTCCGACACGCCGGCGGTCAATATTCTGGTGTCGGACGGCTACAGCTGGGGCGATCATCTCTGGGGCGTCGAGTATGACGATGCGGGCTATTACCGCCTCGACAGCCTGCGCAATCTCAGGCTCTCGGTTGTTTTCACGGTCCTGGGCGGCCTCGGCGCCATGGTGCTGGTCGACGGCGCGGCCCTTGGCATCGCAACCTTGATCGATGTTGGCATAAGCGGCTTGGTCGACCTGTTCTGGCGACGCCTCGCCGAACTTACGGGGTAAGCCGGGCATCGACATACCCAGGCACGGGGGCTGCACCGCGCGGCTTTGCCTTGCTGGGCCTTGCAGCCTTGGGCGGCGCCATCGGCGCAATAGCCGCCATATTGCGGCATTTATGTTTCCGGATCGGTCACAAACAGCGCCCTTGATCTTCCAGGGAGCAGGTAGGTGGCGCCGTCATGACTGGCGCGGCAGGCTCCAGGCCTACAGTGCATCCGGGCGGCGGATCTGGAAGCCGGTCTTGTCCTGCACAAATCCGCAATGGCGGTAGAAATCGAGCGTCGCGGGGTTTTTCGAGCCGCTGAGCAGCATCACCTTGTAGCAACCGGCGGCCCAGGCATGATTGACGCCGTGACGGATCAGCGCTCCGGCGTAACCGCGCTGCCGGTGCGCCGCGTGCGTGACCACATTCTCGATCAGTGCGTAGGGCGCGCCGCCGCGGGTGAGGTTGGGGATGATGGCCAGGGTTATGGTGGAGACCGCGAGATCGCCCCAAAAGGCCAGAAACACCGCCATGCCGGGATGCGCCAGCATCTCGTCGAAGCGATCGCGCGCCAAATGTTCGCCGATCTCGGCGTCGTCCGGCTGGAGTTGGCGGTAAAGATCGAGCAGCGCCGGCAGGTCGCCCGGCGCGGCCGCACGGATCTCGAAGTCTCTGCGGTCCATCGCCGTCAATCGTCCTTCTGGCCAAACAGCCTTTTCAGCATGTCGGCCATCGGACCGGAGGTCGGCAGAATTTTCGGCTGGGCGGTGTTGCGGGCCTGGCGGATGTGGGATTTGGCCGCCGGGACGGGTTTGTCGCCAGCAGCGGCGCCGGTTTTTGCCGGCTTGGCGGGCTTGTCCGCCGGTGTGGTGGTGGCCAGGGCCACCTTGTTGAGAAAGCCGGCGTCATCGCCCTTGGCCAGCAACTCGGCATGATCGGCAATGGCGTCGAGCAGCGGCTCAAGCCATTCGGCGTCGGATTTGGCGAAATCGCCCAGCACATGCGGATTGACGCGGTCCTTGTGCCCGGGATGGCCGATGCCGATCCTGAGCCGCTTGTAGTCCTTGCCGCAATGGGCGTCGATGGATTTGAGCCCATTGTGGCCGCCATTGCCGCCGCCGGTCTTGAGCTTGAGCTTGCCGGGCGCGAGATCGAGCTCGTCATGCATGACGATGATATCGGCAGGGCCGAGCTTGTAGAACCGCATGGCTTCGCCGACGCTGTCGCCCGACAGGTTCATGAAGGTCATCGGTTTGAGCAGCAGCACCTTCTCGCCGGCGAGCGTGCCTTCGGCGATCTCACCCCGGAATTTTTTCGAAAACCCGGAAAACGAATGGCGGCGGGCAATTGCGTCCGCCGCCATGAAGCCGACATTGTGCCGGTTCCTTTCGTATTGAGGGCCGGGATTTCCAAGTCCTGCAATGAGCAACATGGAGCCTGATCCTCGAATACGGGCCGGTGTGGCCTATTCTTCGCTGTCGCCCTCGGCAGCTTCTGCGTCTTCACCGGCGGCATTGTCTTCGCTCTTGAGGCCGGCAGGCGCTGCAATGGTGGCGATGGTGAAGTCACGATCGGTGATCGTCGGCTCCACGCCTTCAGGCAGCGTGACATGCGAGATGTGGATGCCGTCGCCGATTTCCAGACCGGTGAGGTCGACCGTGATCGAGTCCGGAATGGCGTTGGCCGGGCAGTGGAATTCGACCGAGTGACGCACGACGTTGAGAACGCCGCCACGCTTGAGGCCGGGGGACTTCTCTTCGTTTTCGAAGTGAACCGGAACTTCCACGGTGACCTGGGTGTTTTTCGACACGCGCAGGAAATCGACATGCATCAGGAAGTCGCGGACCGGATCAAGCTGATAGTCCTTGGGCAGCACGCTGTACTTGGTGCCATCGACGTCGATGGTGGCAAGCGTGGTCAGGAAGCCGCCGGCATGGATCTTCTTGGTGACTTCATTGCGCGAAAGCGTGATGGAAACAGGGTCTTTCTTGTCACCATAGATGACAGCGGGAATCAAACCGTTGCGGCGAAGTTCACGGGCGGACCCCTTACCGACCTGTGCGCGCGCCTCGGCCTTGAGCTCATATGCAACATTGCTCATGGCAATACCTTTCGAGGTTCTAACTGGGGCAGTTTTCCGGCATCCGGCATGCGCCGGTCCCAAAAAACATCAAGCGCCGTTGCCGGCGCCTCATCCGCGTTGCCTCCAAGGGTGTCTGCACGGACGTGGCCGCTATAGCCGAGCAACCGCCGGATTGCAAGCTTTGGCGGCCATTTCCGGCTCCTGCCCGGCAGGCGCGCAGTGGCCTTGCCCGGATCTGGTCAGATCCGGGGTTCGTGGCGGGTCGTGACAACGGCTGTGGCCAGTCCGGCAAGCGCCGCAAACGACACAAAGGTCCGAACAATGTGCCAGAACCACCAGGTGTCACGGATTTCGGCCCAGCCGTCGGGCATGGTGTTCGGCGACCAGGTCATGATAACCATATTGATCGGTTGATTGGCAAAGCGCGTGATCAGTCCGGCCAGGATGAGCATGGCGAGCGTTGCCCAGTATAGCCAGCGTACCGCAGTGTGGCGGTCGCTGCGCAATGTGAGCGCAAGCGTCAGTATCATCGTCGCAAAGCCCATCGCAGGCAGCAAGGTGTTCAGGCCGCGCACGGCGCCCTGGTGAACTTCCAGAAACGTGGCTGGCGAATAGAGCGCGTGATTGTATCCCTGCCAGATGCCGAAGGTGGAGCCTGCAATCAGCGCGATCAGCAGGATTGCGCCGACCTGGCAGGCGATCAGGAGTCTGGAATATGCGGGCAGCAAGTTGACCAGGTAGATATGCATGCGTTTCATGGCGGGACCGCTCCTTGGCGGTTGCTGGTGAAGATATTTCATCTTAGTATTACTAAAGCGAATTGTATATGATGAAAAAAGCCCCGCGCCCCTATCGTTCAACCCATCGTGCCGGGAAGGCGGCGCAAACACGCGCTGCCATTCTCGGCGCGGCCGACGGGCTGTTTCGCAGCAAGGGCTGGACGGCGACCACCATTGCGCAGATCGCCGCTGAAGCCGGGGTATCGGCGGAGACGGTCTATTCCGGGTTCGGCAGCAAACGCGCGATCTTGCGGTTGCTGGTGATTGGTGCGGTGCGCCGTGACACACCCAAGGTCGCTTTGACCGAACAGGCGGGTCCGGCGGCGGTGCTGGCCGAGCCCGATCCTGCCCGGTTGATCAGACAGTTCGCCCGCGACATCGCTGATGTGCTCGTCGGTGTGGCCCCGTTGATGGCGGTGGTGCGCTCTGGTTCGACCATGGAGCCGGAATTGGCGAGCCTGTACACGGAATTGCATAAAGGGCGGCGTAAGAACCTGTTGGCGGTCGCCGAAGCGCTGGCGCGAATCGGAGCGCTCAGACCCGATATGACCACCACGGCTGCTGCGGACACCATCTGGCGGCTGACGAGTCCGGAGCTTTTCACCCTGATGCGCGATGTCGAAGCGGTGTCTCCGGACGGCTTCAGTGTCTGGCTCGAAGACATGCTTGTGCAAGGGCTGCTTGCGCCCGGTCTATCGCGGTGACCTTGGCAGCGGGGCAGGCGCATTGAGCCGGCTTTGCGCATTGACCGTCAAATATCCAGCATGTAGCTTCCGGGGACGGGGAAATCCGGACCTCCCGTTGAGAGCGTCAGCTCCAAGCTCCGCGAACCACGCAAGATCTTGCGGAGCCTGTCCATGTCTCAATTCCAGTCCATGTCCCAATTCCATAATGAAACTTCTATATCGCCGGTCGCGCTGGCTTCGTCGCCGGGTGGGCTCGTCAGCATCATCGATGTCCGCAAACCCGCGGCGCGGGCCGCGTCGGGGCTTGCCATTCCCGGCGCGCTCTGGCGGCACCCGTTTGACGCGGCAAACTGGGCGGATGAATTTACGGGTCGGCAAGTGGCGGTCTACTGCGTCCACGGGCATGAAGTGAGCCAGGCGGTGCGCGGGTTTCTGACGGATCTCGGGATGGATGCGATGAGTGTCGAAGGCGGCTTTGAAGGCTGGAGACAGGCCGGCCTGCCGGTCGAACCGGTGGATGATCGCCATGCATGAGCACCCCGCGGCGATACCGTCCTATGGCGAGATGTTCCGCGTCTTCGGGCGCATCGGCCTGCTGTCCTTTGGCGGCCCCGCCGGGCAGATCGCGCTGATGCACCGCGAACTGGTCGAGGAGCGGGCCTGGCTGGATGAACCGAGATTCCTGCACGCGCTGAATTTCTGCATGCTGCTGCCGGGTCCCGAAGCCATGCAGCTCGCCACCTATTCGGGTTGGCTGATGCGCGGCGTCGGCGGCGGATTGCTGGCCGGCCTCTTGTTCATTCTGCCAGGCTTCGCCGTCATCATGGCGCTGTCGGCGGTCTATTTTCATTATGGCGACCTGCCGGTGGTGGCTGGTGTACTGTTCGGACTCAAGGCGGCGGTGCTGGCAATCATCGTTGAAGCGCTGTTGAAAGTATCCAGACGGGCGCTCAAGACCCGGCTTGCCTTTGTGCTGGCCGGGCTGGCCTTCTTCGCCATCGCAATCCTCAAGCTGCCGTTCCCGCTGATTGTGCTGGGGGCAGGGGCGATTGGCGTGCTGGCGTCGGCGTGGTTGCCGGGCGAGGCGGCGACAGTCAACCCCGGCGCGGATCATCCGCCGACGGCCAAACTCCCCGGCCTCACCGGGCCGACCTTGCGGACAGTCTCGATCTGGGGCGCGATCTGGCTTGCGCCGCTGGCGCTGCTGCTGATTGTTCCCGGCGTGCCTGAAGCCCTGGCGGGGATGGCGCTGTTTTTCTCCAAGGCGGCGATCGTCACCTTTGGCGGCGCCTATGCCGTGCTCGCCTATGTCGGCCAGCAGGCGGTCGAGGTGCATGGCTGGCTGGTTCCGGGCGACATGCTGGCCGGGCTGGGACTCGCGGAAACCACGCCCGGACCGCTGATCCTGGTGCTGGTGTTCGTCGGGTTTCTGGGCGGCGCGCGGGAGGCGGGGCTGGCGCCCATGACCGGCGGCATGCTTGGCGGATCGATCGCGCTGTTTTTCACCTTCGCGCCGTGCTTCCTGTGGATTTTCGCCGGGGCGCCGCATATCGAGCGGCTGCGCTCGGTCAAATGGCTGTCAGCCGGATTGTCGGCGATCACGGCGGCCGTGGTCGGCGTGATCGCCAATCTGGCGGTCTGGTTTGCGCTGCATGTGCTGTTTGCCTCAGTCGGCGAAATCACGCTCGGACCGCTCAGCCTGCCTGCGCCGGATCTCGCGACATTCAATGTCGCGGCATTCGCCATCGCGCTCGGCGCCGGCGTGGCGCTGCTGCGCTTTCATCTCAATCTGTTTGCCGTGCTCTTCGCCGCAACGCTCGCGGGCATCGCCGTCACCGTGGCTATCGCCTGAGCGGCGGTCCGCGCCGTCCAGATTAGAGCGTCCTACTAATCGCACGACGCTCTAGTCGAACAGGCTGGAGACCGATTGCTCGGCGGCGGTACGGTTGATCGCCTCGCCGATCAGCGATGCGGTCGAAATGACGCGGATATTGGGCGCGGACTGGATCGCCTGGGTCGGCTGGATCGAGTCGGTGATCACCAGTTCCTTCAGTTTGGAAGCGGCCACGCGCGCCACCGCGCCGCCGGACAACACGCCATGGGTGATGTAGGCGGTGACCGATTTGGCGCCGTTTTCCAACAGCGCTTCGGCGGCGTTGCACAGCGTGCCGCCGGAATCGACGATGTCGTCGATCAGCAGGCAATCCTTGCCGGCCACTTCGCCGATGATGTTCATCACTTCCGATTCGCCCGGCCGGTCGCGGCGCTTGTCGACGATCGCCAGCAGCGCGCCCAGCCGTTTGCCGAGCGCCCGGGCGCGCACCACGCCGCCAACGTCTGGCGACACCACGACGACGTTTGACAATTCGTAATGGGCCTTGATGTCGCGCGCGATCACCGGGATGGCGAACAGATTGTCGGTGGGGATGTCGAAGAAGCCCTGGATCTGGCCGGCGTGCAGATCAAGGGTGAGCACCCTGTCGGCGCCGGCCTCGGTGATCAGGTTTGCCACCAGCTTGGCCGAGATCGGCGTGCGCCCGGAGGCGCGCCGGTCCTGACGTGCATAGCCGAAATAGGGCAGCACCGCCGTGATCCGCCGCGCCGAGGAGCGGCGGAAGGCGTCGATCATGATCAACAGTTCCATCAGGTGATCATTGGTCGGAAAGGAGGTGGACTGAAGAATGAAAACATCCTCGCCGCGGACATTCTCCTGGATCTCGACAAAGATCTCCTGGTCGGCAAAGCGCCGGACGCTTGCCTTGCCCAATGGCACATTGAGATAATTGCAAATGGATTCAGCCAAACGCCGGTTCGAGTTTCCCGCGAAAACCTTCATCTGGGACCGCCTGTGTTCCGGCCGCGTCACGCCAATGCGCAGGGTCGCGCATGGGGACGGGGCGCCAACCCGTTGCCCCGCCTTTTAGCGGCGGTTTTGGTGATTGCAAGCACGCATCGGTGAAGGGCGTGATTTTTCTGTTAATCCGTTGGAGTTTTTCGCCGGCAAACCGTAAAGCCGCGCAATGGACGAGGGTTTTGCGGGAAAGCCGTTCGCCGATTTACCGCGGGCAGGGCGCCTTCAAAGGCCCCGCCAGGCCGCGTAGTCGGCGAGCGACCGGGCGGCGATTCGTTCCATCACGTCGGCGGGAACGGAAGCCCAGGGATCGCCGGTGCTGCCGGCGAAGCTCTCCTGGCCCTGAATGCGGTGCAACCGGTTGCCGGCCGTGTCCAACACGTCCCAGACATAGAACACCGTCGTCTGGCTGTCGAAATTGTCGGCGGAGAAATAGCCCTTCAGCACATGATCGCCGCCGGGATCCGATGCGCTCAGGATGGCGAGGCCCCGGTTGCGCGCCTCCACGGCCAATTGCCGCGACAAGGGCGTCACCGCGTTCACCGGCGCGCCGATGACGGGCATGAAGCGGATCTGCCCGCGCAACTGGCCGGCGGGCAACGAAGCCTGCGTCGCGGACACTGCCGGGCTTTGCAGCCCCGCCGCCGGATCCGGTGTGCCTGGAAATGCTTGAGCGCCCGCCGAAGGTGAAATCTCCGCACTCTGAAGCGATAGCTGCTGGTCTCCGGGAATCGGCTGAAGGGTCTGCTCGGTGCTGTTGCAGCCGGCAACCAGAATGGCCAACGCGCCCAATGCGCCAATGATCTTGATGCCGCGCATCATCGTCCCCGCCCGTTTCCCTCTCAGTTATGAAATCCCCGAGGCAAGCCTGTCAATCTTTACCGGTTTCGCAACCGCCGGAAGCGCGGGCCGAATTGGCGAAGGCGCGCTATGGCGCGATAATCAGGTCGAGAGATTTGCCGGAAAGCGATTCCGGCGCGTCAGCCGTGGTCAGGTAGGTTTGCCCCAGTGTCATTGCGGTGCCGGTCTCGGAATCCATGATGATCATGTGCACGAACAATGACATGTCAGGCTCGATTTCGCGCGGATTTCCGGCAAGAAACATCTGGTGTTCCATCCAGCTCGGGGTAAACCGCGCGCCCAGCGAATAGCCGCAGGCATTGAGCCTGTGCCGCGTCAAGCCGCGCGTGTCCATGACTTCGGCATGGGCGTCAAAGACCTGACCGAATGTGGTGCCCGGCCTCAAGATGGCGGTGATGGCGTCCAGCGCCGCGCGGCAGGCCTCGTAGAGCTCGATGTGGCGCAGCGTCGGTTCGCCGATGATGATGGTGCGCATCATGGCGGCGTGATAATGGGCGAATGTGCCGGCCCATTCCAGCGTCAGCTGGTCATTGTCGGTCAATTGCCTGCGTCCGGCCTTGTAGCGGCAGAGCAGCGCGTCCTCGCCCGAGCCGATGATGAACTCGTTGGCCGGATAGTCGCCGCCACCAGAAAACACCGCGCCCTGCATGGCGGCAAGGATGTCGGCCTCCTCGGCGCCCGGCTTTATCAAGGCCAGGCCGGCGTCGAGCGCGGCATCGGCAAGGCTTGCGGCCCGCCTTATATGGACGATTTCCGCCGGGCTCTTGATCAGCCGCAGCCGGCTGACCAGGTAGGATTGATCCACCAGTACGGCGAAACTCTGCAACTGATTGTCGAGCTTGCGGCAATTGGCGCCGGTCAGGCCATGGGTGTCGTATTCGACGCCGATTCGCGCGCCGAGCAGGTCGAGATCGGCCAGCAGGTTTTTCAGATCCACCGCCGGGTCGGCGTTGGTCCTGTCGGTCCACACCGCAATGCGTTCGATGATCGAGGTCTGCCGGGCCTGACGCAAATCGGCCGAGCGGGTCAGAAGCGTCATGGTGCCATCGGCCTTGACCACCAGGCACTGGAAAAAGCAAAAGCCGAACGTATCGTAGCCGGTCAGCCAGTACATGCTCTCCTGGGCGAACAGCAGCATGGCGTCGAGCTTTTCCGCTTGCATGCTGGCTTTCAGCTTGTCCAGCCGGGCGGCGTATTCCTCGCGTTCAAAATGCAGGGCCATGGGCGTTCTCCTTGATGGCGATGGCGGAGATCTGTCGTCCGTAATCAGGTTCATTGCGATGGGTGGCGCGCCGGTAGGAGTACCATGCCGCTTCATCGGCATAGGTGCAGTCAGACAGCATCCCGGCATTCAACCCGGCCGAGCGCAGCCGGTCGAGGGTAAACTGCCTCAGGTCAAACAGCGCATGGCCAGGCTTGGCGGACGCCTGGAAATAGATATCAAAGGCGGGATCCTGGTCGAGGAACCGGTCCACGAATTCCGGGCCGACCTCGTAATTGGGCTGGCTGATCGACGGGCCGAGTACGGCGACGATCCGCTCCGGTTCCGCGCCAAGCTCCTGCATCGCCGCGACGGTGCTTTCCAGAACGCCGTCGAAAGCGCCGCGCCAGCCGGCATGGGCCGCGCCAATGATGCCGGCGTCCGGGTCGGCAAACAGCACCGGACCGCAATCAGCGGTCAACACCCCAAGCACCAGGCCAGGCGTTCTCGTCACCAGCGCATCGGCTTGCGGCCGTTCGCTTCGGTTTTCAGCCGTGGCTATGTGCACGCGGGGCGAATGAACCTGATGCACTGTCACCAGCCGGTCAGGGCCGAGGTCGAACCAGCGGCTTACCAGCGCCCGGTTTTCCTCGACGCGGGCGCGGTCGTCCTTCGAGCCGAGACCGACGTTGAGACCGCGGTAAAGCCCTTCGGACACGCCTCCGGCGCGGCTGAAAAACCCGTGGGAAATCCTGTTGCCTGAGGATGCGCCATCCAGAAGTGCGCTCCGCACCGGGTCCGGCGCGCGGCGGTCAACCGTCATGATCTGGTCCTCCCTGAACCCCGGGGGTCCGAATCCGCAGAGTCTGGCAGAGCCTGGCAGAGTCCGCATGTGAGTTGGCGAATGGTGGCCGTCCGCATCGTGTCTGTCAATTCTAGCACTCAAGCGGCAAGCGAATCAAAGGGCGCGATCCTGGCCGGGGCGCCGCTGATGGCCAGCACCTTGAACAGCGCGCCCATGCGGCCTTCGCCTTCGCC
>LADQ01000178.1 GCA_000961635.1 Hoeflea sp. BRH_c9
GGGTCGGCGCCATCGCCGGCGCCGCCAGCCCCTTGTTCACGATGATCAAGGACGGAGAGCTGGAAATGCGGGCCGATATCGCGGAAGCCGACATGCACCGGATCGCCGAAGGCCAGGCCGTGAAGATCCATCTCATCGGCGCCGCCGAGCCTGTCGCCGGGAAGATCAGACTGATCGAACCGACGCTGAACACGACGACACGGCTGGGCCTGGCCCGGATCGAAATCGAGGATGGCGCGGATCTGCGCGCCGGCATGTTCGCCGATGCGGACATCATCGTGGCTGAACGCAAGGCGCTCACGGTTCCGGTGACGTCGGTCAATATGGGCCGCGATGGCGCCGATGTTCTCAAGATCGAAAACGGCATCGCCACCCGCACGCCGGTTGTTCCCGGCATCCGCGAGGGCGGCATTGTCGAGATCATCGAGGGGCTTTCGCCCGGCGATCTGATTGTCGCCAAGGCCGGCGCCTTCGTGCGCGACGGCGACCGGATCAGTCCGGTGGAAGAAACCGACAGCGGCCCGGTCGCCGCAATCACCGAGTGAGGCACCTGAGATGAATTTTTCCGCCTGGGCCATTCGCAATCCGATCGCGCCACTCCTCGGATTCGTCCTGTTGACGATTGTCGGCATCCAATCCTTCTTCGCCCTGCCGATCACCCGGTTCCCCAATATCGACGTGCCAATCGTGGCAATCACCGTGGCGCAGTCCGGCGCCGCTCCATCGGAGCTGGAAGCGCAGGTCACCAAGGAAATCGAGGATGCGGTGGCGGGCATCACCGGCGTCGATGACATCTCCTCCACCGTGTCCGACGGCATATCCACCACCAGCGTAATCTTCCGGATGGAAGTGCCGACCGACCAGGCGGTTCAGGACGTCAAGGACGCGATCGACCGGGTGCGCGGCGATCTGCCGGCCTCGGTGGAAGAACCGATCGTCACCCGCGTCGATGTCGAGGGGCAGGCCATCATGACCTTTGCGGTCAGTGCCCCGGACATGACGCTTGAGGAAGCCTCCTGGTTTGTCGACGACACCATCAAGCGGGCGCTGCAGGGCCAGCCCGGCGTCGGCAAGGTCGATCGCTATGGCGGCGCCGACAGGGAAATCCGCATTGAACTCGATCCGGCGCGGCTTGATTCCTATGGCATCACAGCCACCGACGTGAACCAGCAGCTTCGGGCGACCAACGCCAATCTCGGCGGCGGGCGCGGCGAAATCGGCGCCCGCGAACAGGCGATCCGGACACTCGGCGACGCCGAGGACGCCGCGGCGCTGGCCAATACCACCATCGCCCTGACCAATGGCCGCCATGTCCGGCTCAGCGATCTGGGTGTCATTCGCGACACCTATGAGGAGCTGAGATCCTTTGGACGCTTCAATGGCGACCAGGTTGTCGCCTTCGCGGTTTTCCGCTCCAAGGGCGCCAGCGAAATTTCCGTCTCTGAAGTGGTGACCGAGGCGCTGGATGAGATCAGGGCGGATTACCCCAATGTCGAGCTGGTTCCTGTCGACGACACGGTATTCTACACCTACGGCAATTATGAATCGGCGCTGCACACGCTGGTTGAAGGCGCGCTGCTCGCGGTTCTGGTGGTGTTCCTGTTTTTGAGAAACTGGCGCGCAACCCTGATTGCAGCCGTGGCCTTGCCGCTGTCGGCGATCCCGACCTTCTATGTGATGGAACTGCTCGGCTTCTCGCTCAACCTGGTGAGCCTGCTCGCCATCACGCTCGCCACTGGCATTCTGGTCGATGACGCGATCGTCGAGGTGGAGAACATCTCGCGCCATATCCGCATGGGAAAGACGCCCTACCGGGCCGCCGTCGAAGCCGCCGACGAGATCGGGCTGGCGGTGATCGCCACCACCTTCACCATCATTGCGGTGTTCGTGCCGGTCTCCTTCATGCCGGGCATTCCGGGGCAATATTTCATCCAGTTCGGCATGACCGTGGCCGTGGCGGTGATGTTCTCGCTGTTGGTGGCGCGGCTGATCACGCCGATGATGGCAGCCTATCTGATGCGCGACAGCGACGCCCATGAAGAGGCCGAGGGCGGCGGCCGGGTCATGCGCGGTTACACCTGGTTCATCACCAGGACGCTCCGCTGGCGCTACACCACGCTGCTCGCCGCGATCGGATCACTGATGGTGGCCGTGTATTTCATGGCGCAGGTGCCGGGCTCGTTCATGCCGCCGGAAGACGTTTCGCGCGTCAGCATCAGCGTCGAACTTCCGCCCGGCTCGACGCTGGCCGATACCGACGCCACCACGCTGGCGATGCACGACATCATCGAGGATGTGGAAGGTGTGGAGAGCGTGTTCATCCTGGGCGGCACGTCGCCCAAGGGCGAACTCGATATCCGCCGCGCCTCGGTCTCGGTCATGCTCGAAAAAATCGAGCACTCCATTCTCAAGAAGGTCGTCAACGGTCTCGCCGGCGCGGTTCCGTTCGTGTCCGATTACCTGCCGCGCATGGAAGTTCTCGGCCGGGTTCGCACCCAGGCGGAAATCGAAACCGAGATCTTCGACAAGCTGGCCGTCATTCCCGATATCCGCGCCTACAAGCTCAATGACCGTGGCGAACGCGATCTTTCCTACAATGTGATCTCCACCGATGACGCGGCCATCGACCGCGCAGTGGCGATCCTCGAGCCGAAACTCAAGGCTGAAACCGTGCTGTCGAGCGTCAGCGTGTCGGGCTCGCTGCCGCGTCCTGAAGTCCAGATCCGTCCCCGGCTCGAGGAAGCCGCGCGGCTGGGCGTCACCACGGCTCAGATCGCCGAGACAGTGCGGGTTGCCACCATCGGCGACGTCGATGCGGCGCTGGCCAAGATCTCGCTCGACAACCGCCAGATCCCGATCCGCGTGCAGCTCGATCCGGTCTACCGGACTGATATCGACCGGATTGGAAACCTGCGCGTCCAGGCCTCGAATGGCGCTGTGGTGCCGCTCAAGACAGTGGCCGACATCGTCATCACGCAGGGCCCCTCCACCATCAACCGTTTCAACCGCGAGCGGCAGGCGACGATCGGCGCCAGCCTGCCGATCGGCGTGGCGCTTGATACCGCCAAGAACCGGTTCAACGAGATTGTCAGTTCGACCGAATTGCCCGCCGGCGTCCAGGTGCTGGAATCGGGCGATGCGGAAGTCCAGAACGAGTTGATGGACAGCTTCCTCAACGCCATGCTGATGGGGCTTCTGCTGGTGCTCACCGTGCTGATCCTGTTGTTCAAGGACGTGATCCAGCCGTTTACCATCCTGTTTTCGCTGCCGCTCGCCATCGGCGGCGTCGCGGCGGGGCTGATCCTGACCAACAACTCGCTGTCGATGCCGGTGCTGATCGGCATCCTGATGCTGATGGGGATCGTCACCAAGAACGCCATCCTTCTGGTCGATTTCGCCGTCGAACTGATCCGGTCAGGCCGCGACCGGGTCGAGGCAATGATCGAAGCTGGCCAGAAACGCGCCCGGCCGATCGTCATGACCTCCATCGCCATGTCGGCGGGCATGTTGCCCAGCGCGCTCGGTGTCGGCGAGGGCGGCTCGTTCCGCGCTCCGATGGCGATCGCGGTGATCGGCGGCATCATCGTCTCGACGGTGCTCAGCCTCGTCGTGGTGCCGTCCTTCTTCCTGATCATGGATGATCTGTCGCGGATTCTGGGCCGGATTTTCGGCCGCCTCATCGGCCCGAAGGAAGACGAGATCGAAATCATGGAACCCGAGGCGATGACCGTCGCCATCGGAGAGTCCGCCGGAGAGATCGCGGACTTGCGCGACCGGCTGGCGCGGCTCGAGAACCAGACCGGACGGACGCCGCCAACGCTGGTGGTGTCGCAGCAAGCCGCCGAGTGACAAATGGCCGGGGCTGTTTCAGCAGCCCCGGCATATCTGCGCCGTCAAACGCCCAGAAATTCGGTTTCGATGTTGCGTGTCAGCTGGGCCGGCGTGCCGGTCCACACGCTTTCGCCGCGAGCCAGGATGACGCAGCGGTCGGCCACCGCGCGGAGTTCCGAAAACGCCTTGTCGATCACCAGGATGGATTGACCGCCCTGCTTGAGCCTGGCGATCGCAGCCCAGATTTCCTGCCGCACCACCGGCGCCAGCCCTTCGGTCGCCTCGTCGAGAATGAGCAGCCGCGGATTGGTCATCAGCGCCCGGGCAATCGCCAGCATCTGCTGTTCGCCGCCCGAAAGCGTGGCGGCGCGTTGGCTCATCCGTTCGCCCAGCCGCGGGAAAAGCCCGGTCGCCGTCTCGAGGCTCCATGCGCCGGGCCGGGCCGAAGCCATCAGGTTTTCGGAAACCGTCAGGCTTGCAAAACACCTTCTGCCTTCAGGCGCCAGCCCGATGCCGAGCCGGGCAGCCTGGAACGACGGCAGCGGCGCCAGATCCTTCCCGTCGAACCTGATCTCGCCGCGCGTGGTCCTGAGCATCCGAGTGATGGCGCGCACGGTCGTCGTCTTGCCCATGCCGTTGCGGCCCATCAGCGCCACCAGTTCGCCCTCGGCAATCTCCAGATCGACACCAAACAGCGCCTGCGATGCGCCGTAGAAGGCCTGCAGGCCGCGCACTTGCAGAAGACTCATGCCTGGTCCTCCCCGAGATAGGCGGCGCGGACTTCCGGATGGGTGCGGATCTCGTCGGCCTTGCCCCGGGCGATGATCCGGCCGGCAACCAGCACCGAGATCCGGTTTGCGAGCTGGAACACGGCGTCCATGTCATGTTCGATCAGCAGAATCGGCGCCTCGGTGCGCAGCTGGTCGAGAAACCCGATCAGCCGGCTGGAGCCTTCCTGGCCGAGACCGGCCATCGGTTCGTCCATCAGGAAGATGCGTGGCCGCATCGCCAAGGCCATGGCGATTTCCAGAAGCCGCTTTTCGCCATGCGAGAGTTCGCTGACGCGGACCCCGGACCGGTCGCTCAGGCCGACGCGGTCGAGCGCCTGTTCGGCCTCGCTGATCAGTTCCTTGTCGCGGTTGACCTGGCGGATGAAGCCAAACACCGAGCGGCGGCGCGCCTGGGCGGCGAACATCACATTTCCGCGCGCCGAAAATTCCGGGATCAGCGAGGACACCTGAAAGGTGCGGGTGAGGCCAAGCCGGGCGCGGGCCGGCTGGTCGAGGCCGGCGATATCGCGTCCATCAAAGCGGATGGAACCGGCGTCGGCGGCGAGTTCGCCGGCGACAAGCTTGATTAGGCTCGATTTGCCCGCGCCGTTCGGTCCGATCAGGGCGTGGATCTCACCGGGCACAAGATCGAGGTCGACGCTGTCGGTGACCTTCAGGGCGCCGAAAGACTTGGTCAGTCCGGACAGCGACAGCACCGGTTCAATCATGGCGTGCCCTCCCCGCCACCAGGCCGATGAAGCCGCCGCGCGCAAACAGCACGACGGCGAGTAGTGCTGCGCCGAGGAAAAACTGCCAATGGGTGGTGAAGCTGCCGAACAGATGCTCGAACAACACGAACAGGCAGGCGCCAACCACCGGGCCGAACAGCCGGGCGACGCCGCCCAGAATGATGAACACCATGATCTCGCCGGAGAGATGCCAGGATATCATCGAGGGGCTGACAAAGCGGTTGAGATCGGCATAGAGCGCGCCGGCGAGCCCGGTCACCATGCCGGAAATGACGAAGGCCGCGAGCCGGATCCGGTAGGGCGACAGACCGAGTGCCGCGACCCGCCCCTCATTCTGCCTTACCGCCTGCAGGGCCATGCCGAAGCGCGCGCCGGTCATCCGCCACTGTGCGAGCAGAACCACCATCAGCACCGCGTAACAGAGCAGGAAAAAGTCGAGCGGCTTGAGCGTGTTGATGCCGGGGAAGGAGTTGCGGACATAGATCGACAGCCCGTCCTCGCCGCCATAGGCGGGCCAGGAGATGGCGAAATAATAGATCATCTGGGCAAAGGCGAGCGTGATCATGATGAAATAGACGCCCGATGTCCTGAGGCTGAGCGCACCGATCACCAGCGCCGCCAGACCGCTGACAATCACCGCCACCAGCCACAGCACCAGCATCTGGTTGGTGCCGTTGATCACAAACGGCGCGGTCATCAACGGCTCGTAATTCTGGTGATGGCTGGCAATGATGCCCACCGCATAGCCGCCGAGGCCGAAAAACGCGGCGTGGCCGAAGGACACCAGCCCGCCGAGCCCCAGCGCAATGTTGAGGCCGACGCCGGCCAGCGCCAGGATGGTGGCGCGGGTGGCCAGCGTGACCAGAAACGGCTCTTCGGCGAAATGCGCCACCAGCGGCCCGCCGAGCAGGATCAGCGCCAGCACGATGTTGAGACGATGTTCAGTGATCAGGTCACGCATTGGCGGGAAACAACCCCTTTGGCTTGAACACCAGCACGGCGGCCATCAGCAGATAGATCAGCATCGAGGCCAGCGCCGAGCCGACGCCGCGGGCGGCCGACGCCTCCATCACATTCGCCAGCAAAGTCGGCAGCAGGAAGCGGCCCATGGTGTCGACCAGCCCGACAATCAGGGCTGCCACCAGGGCGCCGCGAATGGAACCGATGCCGCCAATGACGATGACGACGAAAGCGAGGATGAGGACAGGCTCGCCCATGCCGATCTGCACCGACTGGATGGCGCCGATCAAGGCGCCGGCAAATCCGGCGAGTGCCGCGCCGAGCGCGAACACCACGGTGTAGAGAAAGCGGATATCGACGCCGAGCGCCGCGATCATTTCGCGGTCGGCTTCACCGGCGCGGATCTGCATGCCGAGCCTTGTGCGGCTGATCAGCAGTCCAAGACCAATGGCGACGATCAGGCCGGCGACGATGATCGCCAGCCGGTAGGCCGGATAGGGCAAGCCGCCGGGCAGCATCACCGGACCGGAGAGGAAAGCCGGAGGATCGAGATAGAGCGGGAAGGAGCCGAAGACAAAGCGGACGCCTTCGGAAAACATCAGCACCAGGGCGAATGTCGCCAGCACCTGATCAAGGTGATCGCGGTCATAGAGCCTGCGGATCACCACGATCTCGACCAGCGCGCCGAGCGCCGCGGCGGCGACCAGGCTTGCAATCAGGCCGATCCAGAACGATCCAGTCCAGGCGGCAACGGCGGCGCAGACGAAGCCGCCGACCATGAACAGCGAGCCATGGGCGAGATTGATCAGTCCCATGACGCCGAAGATCAGGGTCAGGCCGGCCGCCATCAGGAACAGCATGACGCCGAGCTGCAGACCGTTGAGGATTTGCTCGAGAAAAAGGGCGACAGTCATTGTCTACCGGGCTCGCACGAGTGCAAGGAAGTGGACCGGGCGGAGCATGAAGCTTCCGCCCGGCAATGACGGCAGATGATCACATCTTGCAATCGGCGGCGTAGGCGTCGCCATGGTCTTCGAGTGCGACGCCGACCAGCTTGTTGGTGTAGACGTCGCCTTCCTTGACCACTTCGCGGACATAGATGTCCTGGATCGGGTGGTTGTTGGGACCGAACTTGAAATCGCCGCGGGTCGACTTGAAATTGGCTGCCTTCAGGGCTGCGCGGAACGCATCCTTGTCGGAAATCGAAGCCGCATCCATGGCCGAGATCAAGAGGTTGGCGGTGTCGAAACCCTGGCTCGAATAGAGCGAGGGCAGACGGTTGTATTCAGCCTGATAGCTCTCGACGAAGGCCTTGTTGGTTTCGTTGTCGAGATCCTTGGACCATTGCGAGGTATTCTTGACGCCAAGGGCGGCATCGCCGACGGCCTGGAGAATGTTCTGGTCGAAGGAGAAAGCGGGTCCGAGCAGCGGGATTTCCACGCCGGCGCCGGCATATTGCTTCATGAAGGCGATGCCCATGCCGCCGGGCAGGAAGAAGAACACGCTGTCGGCGCCGGAGGCGCGGATTTCGGCGATTTCGGCGGCGTAATCGGTCTGGCCGAGCTGGGTGTAGAGTTCGTTGGCGATCTCACCCTTGAAGAAGCGCTTGAAGCCGGTCAGCGCATCCTTGCCGGCCGGATAGTTCGGGGCCAGGATGAAGCTCTTCTTGAAGCCTGCAGTCGTGGCATAGGCGCCCATGCCTTCATGCAGGTTGTCGTTCTGCCAGGCGATGTTGAAGTAATTCTCGTTGCAACCCGCGCCGGCAAGCGCCGAAGGGCCTGCGTTCGGCGAGAGATAAATCGTGCCCTGCGCCACGGCGCCCGGAATGACCGCCATGGCGAGGTTGGACCAGATGATGCCGGTCATCACGTCGACCTTGTCGGACTGGA
>LADQ01000194.1 GCA_000961635.1 Hoeflea sp. BRH_c9
GACCGCGCTCAAGCGGCTGAATCGCGGTCCCTACCCGGCGCTGGAACCATCCATGGCCGAGCGGCTGATTGCGTATGGTCTTGTCGAGCGAAGACCACGCGGTCTCGGGATCAACCGGACCGGGCGTGAACTGGTAATCGGTGTGCTGCTAAACCAGCGTGAGGATTGACGCGCGGTTCAGTTGACGACCTCTTTCAGGCCACGCAGAGCTTCCTGAATGTCCTCTCTTGCCTCGCTTGATTCGGGATAAACGGCATAGGCGGGATAGGTGAATTCCGGTGCGCCATCGACGATTTCAAGCTCTCCGGATGCAATGTGAGGCGCTGCAGCGCCGCGGCGGAAATAGCCCATTCCACCTGCGCGCAATATATAGCTCAAACCGAGCGGACCAAGACCGACAAACAGCCCGGGCTCGCCGAAAGAATTGGAACTGGCATCATGCTGGGCTGCAAACAACGGCCCCCAGTCGACATAGACATAGTCTTCCGCACCGTCCGGCTCGCCGTCCCTGGATCTGGTCCGCACGAGAACCAGTTGTTCCTCGACCAGCAACTCGACCCGGAAGCCCGGCAGCAGTTTCGGCGCATACAACACGGCGATATCGAGAACGCCTGTCCGCAGTTGCTCCAGCAATTGATCGGGCACACCAACATTGGCATGAATGGCGATTTCAGGCTTCCGCTCCTTCATCCAGATCAGCCAGTCCAACAGCACCGGGTTCCAGAGACTGGGCTCCCCTCCGAGCGCGACAACGCTGGTTCTGCCCGAGGGAATGGCAAGCTGATGCCGTGCCCGTTCCCATATCTGCACGAATGACTGGGCATAACGCTCGAACTCGTGACCTGCCGGCGCCAGTTGTGCGCCATTGTTTTAGCTTTGCGGGTCGGGTGCAGGGCGCATGAGACTTTTTGCCACCTTGGCATTGCGGCGGCTTTCCACAGAACCCCCGGAACAAACTTGTCCTGATTAAAGCCGCGCCAAAGCCAGTGCTTTATGCCCCGGATCGAGATAACAACCTCATCGTAGCCACTTGTCTCCAAGCTGGGGTAGGAACAAGAGCAGTTCCCAGCGACACGCTAAGGCCGAACGAAGCGTGAAAGTCACGCAGCGCGGCGCAACCGAGCCGGAAGTCTGAGCGATCGGAAGCCTTCAGGCATCTGGTGTTCTGCATCCCATGTGTAGATGCCGGTCAGATTGATGTGTTCCCAGCTCAGCGGCGATACGTGCTTGAGCAGGTGATCCGGAATCTCGCGATGCGTTTTGCGTAAGTGGGTGACGGCTCGTTCGATATAGACGGTATTCCAGTGTACGATAGCACTGACGACGAGGTTGAGGCCGGAGGCGCGGAATGCTTGGCTTTCGAACGACCGATCACGGATTTCGCCACGCTCGTGGAAAAAGACGGAGCGTTTCAGCTTATGCGCGGCTTCGCCCTTGTTGAAGCCGGCTTGGCACCTTCGCCGTAGTGCTGGGCTTGAGTACCATTCGATCATGAAGAGCGAGCGCTCGATCCGGCCGAGTTCCCGTAGTGCCCTCGCGAGCTGGCTTTCCTTCGGAGATGCGGCCAGCTTCTTCAGGATCGTAGACGGCACCACGGATCGCGTCGTGATCGACGCCGCCAGATGGAGCAGATCATCCCAATGATCGACAATCAGAGAGGTGTTGATCGGGGCCCCGATGTGGTTCGAGAGTGCCGGATATGCGTCACCTTTCTCGAACGTGTGGAACTTCCGATCTTTGAGGTTGCGCAATCGCGGTGCGAACCGCTTTCCGATCAGGGCGAACAGCCCGAAGACGTGATCACTCGCGCCGCCCGTATCGGTAAAATGCTCCTGGATGTCGAGGACTGTGTCCTGATCGAATAGCCCATCGAGCACATAGGCGGCTTCGCTTTCGGTCGGACTAATGGGCAGAATGCTGAAGTAGCCATACTGATCGGAAAGATGGCTGTAGAATTTCGATCCGGGTTCGCTGCCATAGTGCAAATTAATGTCGCGGGGCTTTGCGGCCCGGTCGCTCGCACGGAAGAATTGGCCATCGGACGATGAGGTTGAGCCATTGCCCCAAAGTCGAGAATGCGGATGCCGGGTGTGTGCATCGGTAATACATGCTTGCGCCGTGCGATAAGTCTCCGACCGAGCGTGGAAAGTTCTCATCCAACTGATCTGGTGAGCGCTGATCCCTTTGGATGCGCTTGCCATTCGCTTCGGACCGAGGTTGGTCGCATCGGCCAGAACGCCGGCCAGCATGGCCGAGACATTTCTCGGGACGTCACCGGTGCGAACATGCGTGAACAAATCAGCAAAGCCGGTCCATTCATGAACTTCCCTCAACAAGTCGGGAACCTCGACCAATGGATACATGTCGCTGATCTCGGCATTCAGGTCCTCGACGGCGGCGGGCACTTCGCCGGCGATTGGTGTGACTGTCAAGTTGCCGGCTTCAAGACGAACACTCTCCAGCTTCCCGGACCGTGCTCTGTGCGCGAGGCGATTTAGATTGAAGTCGAGCATCTGCCGCGCTTCGGCGAGCCATTGCGCGCCGTCACCTTGGACGCCCAATCCGAGACGACCCTCCCCCTTCATCGTGTCGAAGGTTAATCGCGGCATCAAATGCTCGTCGATCGGCCGGAATGATCGGCTTCCCTCTACCCAAATGTCCGCAGATCGGAGCCGGTCTCGCAAAACAGCGAGCGTGGCGATCTCGTAGAGACGGCGATCAGGCTTCTGCTGTCCGAGAATGAGCCTTCGATCGGCCTGGCATCCAGGAAGGCCTCCGTGGTCTCACGCGGATAGGCCTTCACGAAACATGCATCCGACTGCGGTATATCCATGCAGAAGAAATGGATCTTCTGACGAACGCCGCCGATGATGGCGATTGCCTCGCCAAAATCCACCTGCGCATCTCCCGGCGGATGCGACAGCGGCACGAATGTCTCCCGACCCCTGGCGCGGCAGATGCGGACATAGTCCTTCACAACCGTATAGCCGCCGCCAAAGCCGTGTTCGTCGCGCAACCGTTCGAATATCCGCTTGGCCGTATGCCGCTGCTTCATGGGACACGACTGGTCCGACGCCAGGATCTCAGCAATGACAGGAAGCAGGGCTCCAAGCTTCGGCTTGTTTGCCGGCTTGCCCCGCGTGTAGCCCGGCGGCAACGAAAATAGGCACATCTTTGAAACCGTCTCGCGGCTCAAGCCGAAAACACGAGATGCCTCCCGGCGGCTGTGACCCTCGATTAAAACAAACCGGCGAACGGCGGCGTAACTCTCCACGACAAACATCCCCGGCCACCCTCAAAAAGAGGACAGCCTACCACTGGCTGGATTTTACTCCGCCCCGCCAGGCAAAATGCCGGCGTTCACTGGTAGACTTTGTCACCGCCCTGCCCACGTGACTATCAGCCGGGAAACAATTCGGCTTTGGGTCAATCGTTTTGGTGCGCATTTTGCCGCCTGCATCCGACGTGACCGGCCGCGGCCGAACGACAGGTGGCATCTTGATGAGGTTGTGATTCCGATCAACGGCGTGAAGCATTGGCTGTAGCGCGCAGTAGATGCCAACGGCGACGTGCTCGACATCCTTGTCCAGGGCCGCCGCAATGCCAAGGCCGCCAAGCGCTTCATGGCAAGGCTGATCACTCAGTTTGGCCAGCCCCAGGTCGCCATCACAGACAAACTGCGCAGCTACATTAAGCCGATCTTGCATCAAGCACCGGACGCCGAACACCGCGCTCACAAAGGGCTCAACAATCGCATCGAAGGGAACCACAGGCCGACGCGACGACGAGAGAAGATCATGGGGCGGTTCAAGTCGCCACGGCAAGCGCAGCGTTTCCTCGCCGCACATGACCAGATCAACAATATCTTCCGCCCTCGCCGTTACCGCCTTTCCGCCACATCATACCGTCATGCCAGCGCAGATACATTCTGTCTCTGGGCTGACTATGCCGCCGAAATGACACCATAATCGTCGCCATCACGCTTTCAAAGTCTCGCTTCAGCAACTTGGCAATGCCGAACAACCACGAACTTATTTAGCCTGCCGTCGCCGTTGTGTGCACAGAGCGAGCGCAAGACATCAGCATTGTAAACAAGGTTGTCGCCCACCTTGAAATCACCGATGAAGTTTGAGGGTATCTCGACCACGATATCGTTTCTCCTTAACTATGGAGCGGCTCGCTGCGCCGGACGCGGTTGAACCCGATTTCGCACTTGATCGTAAATCCTGAGCTCGCCAGGCATTTCGAGAGTGACTGCAAGACCGAAAGGAACCAATTCGTCAATGGGACCAGCCGGATCAGGCTCTCTCTGGATTTTCAGCCGCAAGCTGATTCCTTCGGCGACGACCGCGGCTTGTGCCCCGCTCCACACCCGCGTAAAGACGGTCCCGCGATTGGTCTGGTTCCCATCGGGTTGCCAACCATCGGCAGAAACACCAAGCCTCGCGATTTCGACGGGATCGAGGATCTTCATCCTCACGGCGCGATAGGATTTCCGACCGGGCACGACCGGTGTAAACCAAGCTAATGTGGCAGACACCGAGTGGGCACGAGCTTGGCCGCCGATCACAGCCGGAATCGGCACCAGTACATCGACGCTCCGCTCCCTGCCGAGTGAACCAACACACCAGAAGGTGGCGCGGTCCGCGGCACAAGCGATGGCATCATCGCTGTCGAATACGCCATATCCAAGGAAGCGGCGAATGTTGTCCTTTTGACGCGGAGCCTGACCCTGGCCGAATGGCCCTAGTAGCTCTTTGACCAAGCCGGCCGCCGCATTCGGCCAGCGCGCTGGGTGCACAAGCAGAGCCTTGATGAGGACAGCTCGTTGGGTATTCGTCAACCGCAGAAATTCCTGACCATAGGCCGCTTCCAAGGCATCGTGAATGCGGTGAGCCGTTCGGGAAGCAAGTGCCGTTGCTGCGCTCGTCCCATTTGTGAACCCTTCAGCATTCTCAATGCCTGGGCGTGGCGGCGCGGCAACTTTGAGGCCCGCTCCTCGACTTGCGCCCGCTGGTGCGACCGTGATGCTACCCGCGCTGGCGACGACGCGAAGGTGCTCTCGTCCCCCCGGCATGAGAATATCTGGCTTAACGGAGCCTCCGAATCCGGGCCCCAGGGCGCTGGACGGGTTCGCAGTGTCGAGCTCGGAATAGGGGTTCACGTTAACGCGAGCCAAGGCTCGCTCCCCGGTCGGCACCCAATCCAGGTTTCGAGCGCCAATGGTCAACCCATTGATCGTTTCGGACGGAGAGAGCAAACGACGGTCGGCGACAACTGCCGCCACCGCGTTGATCACGCCTCGCGCGCGCTGATCCGCATTGGCATCCTCGAAGGCAACCCTGTTTTCAAAGGCCGCGACGGGGAATTGTGTCGTGATATTGCCGGCGCTGACGAGGAAAAGGATACCGAAGCGGTATGCCAGTCTGTCGAGAAGTCTCGCCCAGGGCGACAGCTGGCCGTAGAATGGGCGCCGCACATTTCCAAGCGAAATATTGATGATGATGACATGGGGAGCTGAGGGTTGATTGCCCGCGCGCATACGCATGACAGCCTGATAGATCAAATCGATGACCAGCCTGTCCGACGGAAAGCGGTCGTTGTCGCCCAGAACAGGAATGCAGTGCACCTGACGAGGCAGCGGCGGTTCCGGCTTGTTGCGGTCACCGTGAACAATGAGGGAGGCCATGGCCGAGCCGTGATAGCGTTGCGCCACAAGAGCGCCGGGCTCAAGCCCGAAATGATCCTCCACACTCAAATGAGGCTGCAGCAGCGGGTGCCCCGCGACGGGAACACCATCAAGAAGCGCAAGAATCGGGTCGGCGGTGACAGGTCCCATTGCTGGCGCAGGAGCAGCCAGCAGAAGATCATTGGTGTCAATTTCCGTGACGACGCTCTGCGGGCGAATGTGCATGATCGGCTCGACACCGGCCAGGCTGCCGGGAGCCCGCTCCACGACCGTCCGAATTGCTGCCACTGGCAGCTCGGCAAGGATGGCGTGGTAGGCGATGTCATCCAGTCTGGCGCGACTGAGAAGTCGACCACCACTCTGCCCGATCGCCTCCACGACCGTCGCTTCACTGATCGCACCTGCGTCGGGATACGCACGGAACACCAGTTCGATTTCAAGAGGAACAAGCTCGTCGTCGGCCCGACCTTCGATTTCCTCAGCCAGGACATCCGCGTCCAATCGCTGGACGCGATCGGCAGGACCCCAAACACGAAGGTCGCGAAGACAAGCAAAGACGTCCCGCCATGGTGTAAAGCCCTGTGGTAACACTCGGCCCGCCACCCAGGTTCGCCATAGCGACTCTATCTGCCGCAGTGCCCGCAAATCCGGTACAAGCAAGTAGGCAACGGGTGCCTTGTCCTCATCGCCCGGCAGCTCTTCTTCGTCGATAAGTTCGAGGCCCGGCACGTTGTTGATTGCCCGTGCAAAGGCGGCAATGCTCCCCTTCACTTCGAATACGAGAAGTCGCTCAGGCGCCAGCGCGGCTGGATCGGCGCGAAGCGCGAGCCCCGTCGGGTCGCGCTGCAGCACGTCTGTCAGGCGCTCAAATTTCGCGCCAAAGCGCTGGTTCTGGTCAGCGGTTGAGTTTCGTTGAGGGCCGCGTACGACCGCTTGACGGCCGGGTGCTCTTGGCTGCGGGGCGGTCGGATGCAGTCTCAGTATCGGTTTGGTCGGATCGCTCGCCATTCAAAACCTCGGGGCTAACTCTTGTTGCCCAGAGGTCCAGTTCTGAACGAAGTGCATCGTCGATGGAAAGCTCCCCCAAGCCCAATATCTGTCGTCTTCGCACGTTTTGGCAGAAATCCAAAGCCTCTGCAAAACTTACGGTACCCAATTTCGCAGCGATCGATTTGGCCGCAGCCTTAGGCGCATCGGGCCATTGCGCGATAATGCGGTCGAGGAAGACCCCGATCCTCTGGCGGTCCGGGGCCGGGAAAGCCAGCCGCATCTGGAAGCGGCGCCAGACTGCCCGGTCCAGTAGCTCGGCGTGGTTGGTCGCGGCAATCACAACGACGTAACTGGGCAGCTGGTCGAGCTGCATAAGCAGGAACGAGACGACGCGTTTGATTTCGCCGGTCTCGTGGGTATCGCCACGTTCCTTGCCGATTGAGTCGAACTCGTCGAAGAACAGAACGCTCGGCCGCGTACGGACATAGTCGAAGAGCTTGCGTAGGCGCGCATTCGTCTCGCCGAGATAGCTTCCAATCAGAGCGTCGTATCTGACAACGAAGAACGGGAGCCCGAGTGCCTCCGCTACAGCCTCGGCGAATGAGGTCTTGCCATTACCGGGTGGTCCAGAAAGCAGAATCCGATGCCGCGGCTCATAGCCATGAGCCCGCAACACGTCGGCGCGCGTATGTTCTTCGATGAGCTGGCGGCCGCCCTGTTCCACTGGAAGAGGCAGCATCAGTTGGCTGAGCTGAAGCCGTGGCTCGAGCTCGAGAATCGTGTCCTTGCCGGAGCCGGCGGGGCTGGAGGCGGCAGTCAGCGGCGGGGGCGTTATTGCGACCGTAGACAGCGCCCGCTCAAGCCGATCGGCGACGATATGGTGGTTTTGTGCCCGCTCTTCAGCGACCAGCGCTTCCGTAGCAGATTTCAGCATCGCCCGATCGCCGGATGCACCGGCGCGTACGAGAGAAATGAGAAGGTCGCTTCGGGCCATGTCGATCGCATCTCTGAAGGTTCTGAACTTAAACTCGCGGCAACGCGAATCGTAACTCAAATAGTTGAAAAAGTCTTCCCACGCGCACGTCCCGCACTTCTATACATGAAATTTGCACCTCGCCAACACTCACATGGAAAGCGCCGTTCTCAATCACCCGCCGTGAGTGTAATTTCTGATCCAGCTACGGGCAAAAATAGGCATGCCGGATACCTCTGTGTGACCATGGGTTCGCGGCAGAAGCATATCACGGGGATCGAACTCCGCGCTGGGCAGGAGGCAAACGCAATTGTTGAGGGGGTGGCATGACCGTAGTTCGAATACTAGTGACCTGTTCCCCATGGAGTCCGCTGTGGCTTGGCATTTAATGAGATTCTTTGTGTGATTCATCGGCTGTTAGCGACGATGTCGCTATGGGTGGGCATGCAAAAGAAATCGAAATGGTCGCCCGGCCCAGGGGTTAAGATTCTGGGTGTCACGCTCACTGTTGACGACGGGTGGGTTGTTTCCACTGCTGGATCCGCGATCGGCATCTGCCCTGATTGTGGCCGGCGAAGCCGAAGTCAGCATGGTTGCGCCCGCCGCAACCTCCAGGATCTGCCGGTCCAGGGCAAGCCGGTGACGGTGAAGCTCCTGCTGAGCCGCTGGCGATGTGCACATCGGGAATGCGCACGACGAACGTTCACCGACCGACTTCCGATGGTAGCTGATCCATACGCGCGTCGGACGAGAAGGGTCGGTGAGATTGTCGGCCTGCTCGGCCATAGCGCCGGCGGCCGTCCTGGCGAGCGGTTGATGCAGCGGCTCGGCATGCCGGTCAGTGATGACACCATCCTGCGGCAGTTGAAGCGGGATGCCGTGGTTGCTCAACGCAATTCCGAGATACGGGTGGTCGGTATCGATGATTGGAGTTGGCGGCGGGTGACGAGCTACGGAACCATCATGGTCGACCTCGAGCGCCGCTCGGTTGTCGACATACTGGATGACCGTAGCGTCGAGAGTGCGGCCAAGTGGCTGCGTGACCGTCCTTCCATCGAAGTTGTCAGTCGGGACCGCTGCGGGCTGTATGCGCAGGCGGCTCGTGAAGGCGCACCGCAGGCCCAACAGGTCGCCGATCGGTTTGATCTGGTCAAGAACCTTCGCTCGGCCATCGAAGAACAGATGAGCCTTTCCGGGCACGCCACCGGCAGGGCCATTCTTTCGGAGGACGCAATTGTTGACGCTGCCACACATCGCCGTCGCGCCCGTCTTGCGCATAGGCAATCCCGCCAGGAAATATTCGACGCGCACCACGCTTTGCGCCAGCAAGGGCTTTCCTACAGCGAGATCGCCCGACGGACCGGCTACGAACGTCGTAGTGTAACGAAGTGGCTCAAGTTTGAGGCTACGCCCGACAGGCGGCGAGCAGCGTTGAAACCCACATCACCATGGTACTTCGAAACCTTCCTTGCCGAATGCTGGAAGGACGGAAACCGCTGCTGGCGGCATTTGTTTCATCACGTCAAACAGCGCGGTTACACCGGCAGCTTCGCCAATCTCGAGCGCCTGCTGGGAGCTTGGCGGCGGGCCGAAAGGGAGCAGGTCGAAGAAGTGCCGCCCACGTTAGAGTCGGAGCCGGTTCGAGACCCGGAAACCGGTCATGCAATCTCGCCAGTGGTTGCCGCGGCGCTGTGCATCAAGCCGCGAAGCCTGCTGACAGAGCGGCAGGCAAGGAAGGTAGATGCCCCTGAAGCAGGGGTCTGACGATTTTTCCGAGATGCGACGCCTGGCGATGCGCTTCAACGGCATCCTCCAAGGCAAGAAATCCGCACCAAAGGATGCGTGGATCGACGATGCGATCGACTCCGAACTCATTCCGATCATGCGGTTCGCTCGCGTCCTGCGCAGAGACATCAATGCCGTCAATAATGCCATCGAGCTGCCGTGGAGCAATGGACAGGCCGAAGGCCAGATCAACCGCCTCAAGACCCTCAAGCGCGCAATGTACGGTCGGGCAGGTCTTGAACTGCTGAGGGCACGAATGCTACCACCGCTCCACATAAAGGAAGAACCCAATTAAATGCCAAGCGACACGTGTACCGCGATCGCATTCGGCGATATCGGCCACGAGCGCTCGTGCCTCTCGAAGTCAGGCGAGTGCGCCTCAGCTAACTGTGAACTGACCCATCATTCCCGCATCCTCGTGTTCGAGAATGTGGCAGTGGAACATGAAAGCATTTTCCTTGTCGGCGGGATGTTCGAACCGAGCGAGGATTTCGGTCTCGCCGGGCACGAGAACTGTATCCTTCCATCCCGTGTTTTCGGGACGCGGCGGCAATCTGTCCTCGCTGAGGACCCGGAACTGGACGCCATGTATATGGAAAGGGTGCGCGACCATCGAACTGCGTATAATCCAGCGTTCCACCGAGCCCAATGCAACTTTCAGATCAATACGATCCATATCGAAGGGCTGGCCATTGATGGCAAAACCGCCGCCGCCCATCATCATGCCCATTCCCATGTCCAAAGAAATCATACGGGTCTGTGTGTCCAACCCAACCAGTTCTTCAAGCGGGCTGCCAATCTTATCTGGAAGGCTTGTTATCCGGGCGGACAACGTTTCATCCAGTGCAAATTCGAGCACACCATAGGCCTGATTGGGGTCGCTCATCAGCACCGGCGCGTTAGCACCCGAGAAATCCACGAGAATCTCCGCCCGCTCTCCCGGGGCCAATTGGAGCACATCGAGTGCGACGAGTTGCGGCAGGTAACCGCCATCGGTTGCCGCCAGATGTAAGGGGCGGCCGTCGCTGAAGAACAGATTGTAGATGCGCGCGTTCGACCCATTGAGCAGGCGCAGCCGCACGATCCCATTGGGAACCGCCGCGACCGCCCCCGATTGACCGTTGATGAGCATCCGGTTGCCATGAAACCCGTGCATCCGGTCCATCATCGAAGGTTCATAAATCATGCGGCCGTTACGGTCGAAGCTGCGATCCTGCAGTACGAGCGTGAGGTCATCGATGCCATAGGCCGATGGCAGGCCTCGATCATCATCCCTGCCGTCAGTGACGTGTATGACGCCGGCCAAGCCGTTGTAAACCTGTTGCGCCGTGCGTCCGTGAATATGAGAGTGATACCAGATCGTCGAGGGATCCTGATTCACCTGCATGTCCGGCTTCCAGATTTTGCCTGGAAGCACCGGCTGATGCGGACCTCCGTCATGGTCGCCCTTAACCTTCATTCCATGCCAGTGGATACTGACCGGTTCGTCCAGAGTGTTGCCGATTTCCGCAGCCAGCGGGCCGTTCTGCATGATCACGGTGGGGCCCAGATAGCTCTGATTGTAGCCCGCTGTCGGCACCGCAGGCCCGCCCAGAAAACTGCTGCTTCCTACCTCGGCGGTCATGGCAAGTTTGCCGCTGGCGCGGGTGTCGATAAGCGGGGGCATTAGCAGCCGTGGCGGAGTTTCCGCGGCGAAGACACTGCCCGCCCATGCCGATCCGCCACCTGCAACAACAAAGGCCCTCGCGGCAGAGGTCAGGAAATCACGTCGATTCATGTTGTACCTTTGATCTTTCGGTTTCTTGGCAGTGGGAGCGAATGGAAGCAGCATGAAGTTACCCCACCGAAAACCGGAACGTTCACGGTCGAAACGACGGTGCGGCATGCCTAGTCGCCGAGCAATTTCCTTCGCTCATCAAATTCCTTGGAATCGATCTCGCCACGCGCATATCGCTCCTTAAGGATATCATGGGCGCGACTGGAAGATTGACCAGCACCTGGCACAAAACCGGAACCCATGTGCCTCATGACATAGATAACGGCAGCGACGATCCCGACAAGCACCAAGATCATGAAAATCGGTCCGAGAACCATGCCAAACCCTCCCCATTGATCACCTCCCCACATCATTCCACGACCATACTGGAACGGAGCGTTGCCTCCGGGTATTTCACCGACCTGTGCAAGGGCAGCCGTCGCCGAAAGCGGAACCAAAGCTACAATTTTGGTAAGTTGTGAGAACAGTTTCTTGTTCATTTCACGTCTCCATAAGTAGGGGCTGAACGCCCGAATTAATTTAAGCTACCCGCGACGGAGTCGAATAGCATTGATTTGTATCAATAATCACTGGCGCTTGATGTCTACCGAGATCGTTCGATCCGTGTCAAATGGACATTTCGCCCGCGTCTGCAGGGCTCAAGCGTTTTCTGTTTCGATTGGGAGGATCCGCTGGCGAATTCCGCAACCCCAGCAAAGGGCACCGGGTTCGGCTCCAAATTGATGAGCGCGTTGATCGAACGGAAGTGGAACGGTGTGGTTACCGTTGCAGACAAATCCAACTTCAGAATCACGATGGAAGTTCCCCTTTGATCCTGGTCAAATCTTGCGGGACGTCCGCCGGGTGTCCGCGCTTAATCGTCATGTACAGTCGCTACCTTCCCTTCGCCTTGCGTCAAGCGACATTCCCGTGCCGCTATGCGCAGAGCTGGTGGCGGGAGAAGTGCGACCGGCGGAGGCTAAGACCGCGTCGCTATTCAGATCGCGGGAGTGCGGTACCTGTCTTGTCCAAACGAGTCAGCCCCGCGCATCAAAACGATGCGCGGGGCTTTGGGTTCAATTGATCACTGTCCGCCTTAGCGGGAAGCGACAGGCGTGACCAAGGCATCGTCAATCGAGATGTCCGACGGGTAACCGCACCTTACAAGCCAGCTTTCCAACGAGATGGGACGAGTTCGGAATATGTCTGATTGGCGTCCCTTGTTTCGACAGTTCCGGGATGGCCTCATTTGTCTCCTGACGGCACAAGTACGCTGAAGTTCTATTTCAACTAAACGGTCTCCGGGAAAACGGATACGTTTGACGATCGACATGGCATGGTGTCAGGCATCGCTCACCACGCGGTTGAATTCGGAAAAAAACTGACTGGCCAACTTTTTGGCCGTTGAATCAATCAATCGCGCACCCATCTGGGCGATCTTCCCACCGACTTGGGCGCTGCAGTTGTAGCTCAATAGTGTTGTTTGGCCTTCTTCGGTCAGGCTGACATCAGCGCTCCCTCTAGCAAAGCCAGCCACTCCGCCCTTGCCTTGACCAGTGATAGTGTAACCACTCGGCGAGCTGATATTCTCGAGGCAAACTTCGCCTTTGAAAGTTGCCGCAACGATACCGATTTTCAGCTTTACCGTTGCCGTCATTTCGGTTTCGGAAGATTTTTCGAGTAATTGGCATCCGGGGATGCACTGACGCAAAATATCAACATCATTCAAAGCAGCCCATACCTTATCCCGCGGTGCTTCAATCCGCTCTGTTCCGGTCATTTCCATTTCATATCTCCTCTGTTATCCGTTCAGCGCGCCAGTCAGGGATGCAAAATGGCGCGACCTTCGACGCGCCGGCTCAGCAGGTCTTCCAGCGCGTTGGCGTAATCTGAAAGCGCATAGACACTTGTAGGCTGCGGTAAAATCATACCCTGCTCATACATGCTAAAAATATCGGTAAAGCACTTGCGGATCAGGTCTGGGCGGCGTTTGCGATAGTCACTAACTTGGATTCCGCTCACCTCGATGTTTTTGAGCAGCAGATAATTGGCTTTGATTTCGGGAATGCGGCCAGAAGCAAAGCCTATCACCACATAGCGACCGCGCCAGGCTACGGCCCGGATTGCTGCATCGAAAAAATCGCCACCGAGCGGGTCGAGAACGACGTCCGCTCCATTGCCGTTGGTCAGGTGCCCGACTTGCTCTCGAACGGATTCGCGAAGGTTAGGGGCAGATAAATCAATGATTCCATCCGCCCCCGCAGCAAGAGCAAGATTGCTCTTTGCAGAAGAAGACACACCAGCAAGTACTTTTGCACCTTTTGTCTTGGCAAGTTGAATTGCGGCTTGCCCCACGGCCCCGGTTGCACCCATGACTAGAACGGTCTCACCAGCCAGCAGCCGCGCGCGGTCAACAAGGGCGAACCATGCTGTATCAAAAGCGAGCGACATCGACGCGGCATCGTCGAAAGACAGACTATCGGGCACTGCAAAACACTGATCGGCGGCGACTACGACAAACTGTGCGTATCCCCCATGCTCGGCCATGGATATGACACGATTGCCGGGCTTCAGGTTCGTCACGCCTTCACCGATATCCCGGACTGTACCTACGGGCAGCTTTCCTGGAATGAAAGGCCGCTCGGGAAGGAATTGATATTTTCCCTGGAGCACAAGAGTATCAACAAAATTTGCAGCCACCGCAGCCACCTCTAACACGACCTGTCCGGGACCGGCTTGCGGCTTTGCAACCTCTTCAATTAGCGCGCTCCCAACCGCACCGAATTCTCGAACGACTACTGCTTTCATGATGTCAATCCTTTGTTGAGAAGGTAGCGCGGGCAAGGGCAACCAGCTTGCCGTCGCACTCAAGTTCAACATCGGCGCGTGAAATGCTGCGACCAAGTTTACGCAGTATGCCTGTAGCGCTAAGCTTTCTGCCCAGCGCCGGAGCCAGAAAGTCAACCTGAAGCGTAATAGTGGGCGCCTGCTTGCTGTAGAATACAGCCACCGCCGCGTGGCCTGCTGCATCTGCAAAAGCGGCGACGATTCCACCATGGAAATAGGGTTCATGCGGATGGTGGCTGAAGTCCTGTCGAAAGGCCAGGCTTAGGTCTACGCGTTGTCCAGGTTCGTCCACGCTGATGACATCAGGTGCCAGCCAGCGGTTGAACGGTGGACGGTCCATTTCCTCTTGTAGGCGCTTTAACAGGACTGTCTTGGTCATCCTGCAGCGCCTTGCCAACGAACCGGCTGCGGTGAAAGACGCCCATCATCAATGAAGGGAAGTAGAGCCCGTTTTAAAACCTTTCCACTTGCGCCGAGTGGAATCTCGCTCACTTCAAGGAAATATTCTGGCATGTCGTATTTTGAAAGCCCATTCTCGTGCAGGTGCTCAAGAAGTTTCTGGGGATCGAGTTTTGTGCCGTTCTTAAGCATGACAACGATACAAACACGTTCACCCAGTCGTTCATCCTTGACCGGAATCGCGGCAGCTCGCTCAACCAGCGGATGGCGCATGGTCAGTGATTCGATGTTTGTGGGATGAATATTGTGTCCGCCACGGATGATTACATCCTTGATCCGACCGGTGATCTTCAGATACCCGTCCGAATCCAGTCTGCCGAGATCTCCCGTCATGAACCAACCGTCCCGATTGAACGAGCGCTCTGTATTGTCTTGGTCGTCGAAATAGCCCAGCATCAGGCTTCCCCCCCGGCCGCCGATATGACCGATCTCGCCTACCGGCAGTTCCTTCTCGGGATCATCAATCGAGAAAATTCTAATTTCATAGCCTGTGCAAGCGCGACCGGACGTATTGACGATACGGGCGGGATCATCATCCGGAAGCGTATAATGATGTGAGCATGCCTCCGTCATTCCGTAGCCGCTCTGCGGGATGATTCCATAAGACAGCAGGCCCTCTACAACTCCCATTGAAGCCGGCGCACCCGAAATCCTGAAGCCACGCATCGCAGGCAAGTCGGCTTTTCCGAGCGTTTTGATTTCGCTCAGCAAATCCATCGCGTGTGCTGGAACCCCAAAGACAAAAGAGGCTTCGGTTTGGCGCAGTCGCTCCAACAAGCTGACGCCCCGAGAAAGATCGTGCAGGACGATCTCGCCGCCCACATGCATGCTTAGCACAAGCGCTCCAAATCCGAGATTATGGCTTAGCGGGCTCAGTGTATAGGTAACTGACCGTTCGGAGAAGTCCCAGTCTCGGGCAATGGCGCGCGCATTCGACAGAAGTGTGTTGTTGGAGTGCATTACGCCCTTTGGCTCGCCGGTCGTACCGGAGGTAAAGGCGAGATAGACGACATCGTCGGCTTCACCGACCGGGTTACTCATCGGCGCAGGTTTCGACAAGCCCAACGCGGTGGCGATGCTTGCAAAGTCGCGCTGTGCGGGCGCATCAAGCGCCACGACACTGAGGATATGGGGCAATTCCCGAGCGGCGACGAAGATATCATTCACATCGGCATCGGCGCCAAAGCCCGCCTCTGCATAGATGGCCTTTGCCTTTGCGCGGGACAATAGAGCTGTTATTTCCGCCACCGTATGATTGCGATGCAATGACGGGCACAGTACGTAACTTTCCCGCGAGCAAACCAGAAGCAGCACCGCCAGTTCCAACCGGCTCGACATCCACGCAGCTACCCTGTCGCCCGGACGCAGTCCTTCGGAGCGAAGCTTTGCGCTGACCCTGTCAGCCAACTCCACCAATTCTGCGTATGTGAGAGCCCCATAACTGTCTCGAATCGCAATTCTGTCCGGAGTTGTCGCCGCATGAGCGGCGGCACGATTGTAAATCGTGTCGTCGGTCCAAAGCCCATCGCCGTGGAACTGTTTCAGCATGCGACTTGTCAGCCTCGTAAGAAGATTCTGACCGCCATGGCGGATTGTTTGGCCCATATAGTCCTCTGCGTCGTTCGAAAATCACATCTAGACCCTATCAAACCCATTGCTGTTCCAAAATCAAGATAATTCCCATAAATTGTAAATAATCTAAACAGGTTGCTTTTAAATGACGCATTTCTCTTGCTTCGGAAAAATTGACTGCGGGAAGGGCGTCTTTCGCGAAAAGCGCATGCATCTTGTATGCCCCCGGAAACCGGGGTAAGCGAACTGACACGTTCAGGCAGTCGAAGGTCAGAACTATGGTTATACGATACAATGAGATTGGTCAGCGACTGAGGGCGTTTCGCCTCGGTTCGGGCATGAGCGCCGATGACATTGCCAAGAAGATCGGCATCTCACGGACCGCAGTTTATCGTTTCGAGAAGGGCGAAGTGGTCAAGATCGAGACATTGTCCAGTCTGTCCGATCTGCTTGGCGTGTCCCTTTCGACATTGCTCGGCGTTGAAATCGAGTACATTTCATCAGCTGTCACCTATTTTGAACGTCTGCGCCAACTCGAAGAGGCCGCCGATCGCATAATCATCCTGGCTGGCCCGATATCTTTCTTGCTCGCATCACAAGATTTCTCCACATGGCTGCCGGATCTGCTGCGTGAAAGCATTTCAAACGAGAATGGGCGCCGTGCCAAATTGCTGACCGACATTGACCGGATTATCGAGATCCTGGCCGAAAGGCGCAAGAACTATGAGCGGCGAAAACCGGCTATCATCAACCTTGTGTCGGCACTCGACATTGAGAGACTATTGCGTTCCGGCTTTGTTGGCCGTCCTTTCATGTCTGACAAGGATCTCATGGCTCGGCAGCAACGCGCC
The DNA here is from genome assembly GCA_000961635.1 of Hoeflea sp. BRH_c9. Taxonomy (GTDB): domain Bacteria; phylum Pseudomonadota; class Alphaproteobacteria; order Rhizobiales; family Rhizobiaceae; genus Hoeflea. The sequence continues at coordinate 16,923 of LADQ01000194.1, forward strand.
CGGGCGGAGATAGAGCATTTCATGAGACTGGCGGAGACCGAACCAATCGGCATTCAGATCGGATTGGTCACTGGCACATTGCCGCACACCGGCTTCCAGATCTTCCGATGCGGTGATCGCAAGACGCTCTCCATAAGCCCTTTCCGACTGGGCGAGCAGCCGAATATCCAACTCGGTGTGGCTATGATCACCGAGAATCAGGAGGCCGTCTCCCTGCACGAATCGGTGGTTGATGAAATGTGGCGGACTTCCCTGAAAGGGAAAGCGGCAGCGAATTATCTGCGCGATCTGATTGCAGCAGCCTACGACTGATTGACCAGGCCCCTGAACGACAATTTCTCCTATCATCGGCAATATAGCTCCACTTGTCAGTGTGGCAAATTTTGCTTTGGCGTAGCGGCGAGGAACTCGACTGCGTCGGGCACGTGTCTTCGGATGCGCGAATAGTTTTGCATGGCCAGAGGCGCGCAAGCCTCGATAACGTCCCGCCGAGATGGGGCAGGCTATTCGTCGGTGAGTGTCTTGTGCGATGAATCACCCAAACAGAACGCTGATGGGGAACACTCCGTCTTGGACCATTCGTGTGCCATAACGCGCTAATCTTAGTTTTTTGGGAATTAGGCCAGAAATATGAAATAGTACCAAAAATAGTAATTCGCTTGATTGCGGTCACATTTTCTGATCTGATCTTAAGAGGCGCAAAAGGCATCCGGACTTAGAACGGGTGCCCCGCACCTGATAAATTCGGAAAAGTAGAGTGTGTCGCGTGTCAAAGGCACTAATTCAAAAATGGGGAATGCAATGAAAAAAATACTGGCAGCATTTACACTGGGTCTGGCATTTGTCAGCGTACAATCGGCCTTTGCGGCAGGCATCAACGAGTCTGTTTGCGGCGCTAGCCCCGGAGGATTGTGGTCGCTTGTCGGCGCAGGTCTGGATTCTGCCGTCAAGGCCGAAGTTGATGGTTCGACGATCACCTACCAGACATCAAGTGGCGGCTTGGCCAACGTTCCGCAGGTCGTTGACGGCGTTTGCGTTTTCGGAATGGCCAATGACGGCGATCTCGCCTTCGCGTCCCAAGGCGCTGAGCCGTTCAAGAGCCCCGTCGAAGGGCTGACGGCAGTTGCAGTGCTTTATGATTGGGCGCCCGTCTGGTGGATTGCACGCGCCGACTTCGCCGAGAAATACGGCATCGAGACGCTGGCAGATTTGGCCGAGAAGAAGCCGCCGTTGCGATTGGTCTTTAACCGGCGGGGACTGCTCACCTCAGCAATCACCGAAAGCACTCTGAAAGCGCTTGGCGTTTCGATCAAGGACATCGAATCCTGGGGTGGTTCGGTTCAGTTCCAGGCTTCCGAAGAACAAACGGGACTGATGCAAGATGGACGTGTGGACATGCTCGCCAATACATTGTTCGAAGGTCACCGGTCATTGGCTCAAATGGGGGAAAGCGTCGATCTGAAGCTCATCGGCGTACCAGACGATGCTGCCCAGGCCGTGATTGACAAGTATCGTCTGCAGCCATGGACGATTGCTGCCGAGGCAAATCCATGGGGCGACAACGAGGTCAAGACAGTAACGACGAGCATCATTCTCTTCACCAAGTCTGATGTGTCCGAGGAAACCGTTTATCAGGTCACGAAAGCGATGATAGACCATCCTGATAAGATGGCTGCCGTTTCGGATGCGATGAAGCGTTTCAAGCCAGAAGGCATGACCGCACAGAACGTTGTTCCCTTCCACCCTGGAGCAATCAAGGCCTACAAGGAAGCTGGCCTGATGTAAGCTTTTTCGACTTTGGTTCCATTCTCCCCGTCGAACAGGTTGCAAAATTTGTTCGACGGGGAGCAATTCCAGAATTATCGCAAGGTCGATATGATGATCAGATATGCACGCCATACTGTCACTACAGGCGTCCGCCGCCGCCTCGAAGGTCGCTTTGGAATGTTTCTGAAGCTTTTCGCTTTCGGGACTGCCGCCTACACCGTCTACGCCGCTACCCTTTCCACATGGGATGTGCTGGCCCGCACGATTATCTTCTTGATGCTAATGCTGACAATGTTGTTCCTGCTCGTCGGCGCACGTGAAAATTCCAATCCGCTAAAGCCGTCAGTCTTCGACATTATCCTTTCCGGCTTGAGCCTGTCGTGCCTGATTTTCTTTGCCTGGAACATGGATGAAGTTGCAAATCGCATAACTCTTTTCGATCCATTGCCATTCAGTTACTGGTTCTTCGGTTACGCATTGCTCTTTCTTGCCTTGGAGGCCGCGCGCCGGACCGTAGGTCTCGGTTTGACCGGACTTGTGCTGCTCATCATGGCTTACAATCTATGGGGCCACCACTTTGACGGTCCATTGCGGCACGGATATATAAGTTTTGCGCATTTCCTTGATATCACCGTTTTCACCACAGACGGCATCTTCGGCGTACCCATTCAGGTCACTGCAACCTATGCCTTTCTGTTCGTCATGTTTGGCACTTTGCTCGAACGGGCTGGTGGCGGGCAGTTCTTCTTTGATATTGCTGCATCGCTGACAGGGCATCGGCCCGGTGGCCCGGCAAAGGTCGCAGTCTTCTCATCCGGACTTTTTGGTATGGTTTCCGGCAGTCCGACAGCAGATGTCGTCACAACAGGTTCCGTCACCATTCCGGTCATGCGCAGACTCGGTTACAGTCCCACGCTCGCCGCCGGGGTGGAAGTCGCCGCATCTACCGGGGGCAGCATTATGCCGCCTGTCATGGGTGCAGCGGTCTTCATCATGGCCGAATTCACCGGAATTCCCTATCTGAGCATCGTCATCGCCAGCATCATTCCGGCAATACTCTACTACACCTGCGTATTTCTTCAGGTGGATCTGCGGTCGCGCAAGCTCGGTCTCCTCGGGATGGCCGCTGACGAACTTCCAAGCTTTACCCACGCGCTCAAGGGCGGCTGGCTGTTCATCTTCCCGCTCGTCGCACTTACCGTTGCATTGGTGCAGCATTTCACTCCGACCTATGTGGCGTTGTTTGGGTTGGCGGCACTGCTCGTTGTCTGGGTCGTGCGGTGGAAGACCTTTTCTTTCGCCACTTTGCTCGACGGAATTTCCCAGACTGCCATGAGTATGGTGGCCGTGACCGGTGCTTGCGCTGCTGCAGGAATGGTGATCGGCGGAATCACTATGACGGGGCTTGCAGGCAAGGTTTCGGAGTTGCTCATACTGATTTCCGGAGCGAACATACTGCTCACCCTCATTATTTCGGGAGGCATGACAATCTTGCTCGGGATGGGCATGCCGACACCGGCTGCCTACGCACTTGCAGCCGCTTTGCTGGGACCGACACTGGCAGGTGAATATGGGTTCTCCCTGATGCAGTCCCACCTGTTTCTGCTCTATTTTGCGGTTCTTTCAGCCATGACACCGCCAGTAGCGGTGGCGGCCTTCGCGGCCGCAGCGATCGCTGATGCCAATCCGATAGCCATTGCGGTAACAGCCTGCAAGCTTGCGGTGGCAGCGTTCCTTCTGCCCTTTGCATTCATGTTTAGCCCCGGCGTATTGCTGTTGGGTGGGGCCAACGGGATCATCCTCGGTGTTGGCTCGACAACCCTCGCCGTTATCGTGATCTCCGTGGCCTCGGAGGGGTTCATCCGCAAGCCTATCCGGGTAACAGCGCGTATTCTGCTGTTAGTGAGTGCTCTCGGTTTGTTGGCGCCAGGCATCAAAACCATGGCGGTCAGTCTTCTTCTCGGTATCCTTGGCGGCTATCTCGCATATCTTGACCACCGAGTGCCGGCCACTGGCGATCAGACAAATAATGGGGTTAGAGAGGATGCCTGAACGGTTGCGGCCTAATCGAAAGCGCTTCATCGGCGAATCTGTCACCCGTCTGGAGGACGGACCGCTGGTCACTGGACGGGCGCGCTTCATCGCTGACCTCAACTTTCCGCATCAGCTTCATGCCCGTATCGTTCGGTCTGCATATGCGTGTGGACAGATATTGTCGATTGATGTGCGTGAAGCTCTTGCGGTTGACGGCGTAGTGGCAGTCTGGACTGCGGCGGATATGGCCAATGTCCCGAACATACCGTTCCGTGCCACCGCGATTCAAGGGCTAGGTCCGTACACCCAGCCCCCACTGGCCCGGGATCGTGTGCGCTATGTAGGCGAACCCGTGGCGGTCGTGATTGCCGAGGACGCCTATGTGGCAGAGGACGCAGCCGAGTTGGTAATCATCGAGATTGATCCTGCGGATCCTTATCTCGACGCTTTTGGAGCACCGCCTGAATTTGCACCGGGTCACTCGTGTGAACCGGTAGTCATCAACAAGGGATACGGCGATGTTGACGGGGCTTTTGCTGATGCGCATCGCGTCATCGAGCTGGATCTTTCAATCGGTCGTCACTCCGCGATTCCCATGGAAACGCGTGGACTGATCGCCCGCTATGATGAAGCCCGTGATGTCCTCGAATTGCATGGCGCCGCGAAGCGTCCTCACTGGAACCGCGACCAACTGGCCGATTTGTTCAAGTTAAGCCCGTCACGCGTCGAGCTTTATGAAAATCATGTCGGCGGCGGGTTCGGAGTGCGTGGTGAACTGTATCCCGAAGACCTCATAGTCTGCTTTGCGACCCTCAAGCTCAAACGTTCGATCAAATGGATCGAAGACCGTCGCGAACATCTGATGGCAGCAAATCAATCCCGTGAGCAACGACATCTGGTTCGCGCAGCTATCGATGCCGAAGGTCGCATCGGGGCAATTGATGAAATCCTGTATCATGACCAGGGCGCATATGTACGAACCCACGGGGCGAGGGTTGCGGATATGACCATTGGCCTGCTGCTCGGACCCTATCGTGTGCCAGCCTACCGGGCGCGCGCTCATTACCGCTTAACCAACAAGACGCCAGCGGCGACATATCGCGCGCCCGGTCGCTTTGAAGGCAGCTTCGTCCGCGAGAGATTGATTGAGGCAATCGCCAACGATCTCAGGCGCGATCCGATTGACATCCGCCGGCTCAACTTCATTGCTCCTGAGGAAATGCCCTACGAGCGGGGTCTAAGCGCGCTGGAGACAGAAGTCGTGCTCGATTCTGGCGATTACGACGGTTTACTAGGCAAGGCGTTGGCTTTTGCGGATTGGGACAGCTTGCGCGCGAAAGCTGCCGAGCGCCGGTCGGCGGGCGAGTTGGTCGGCATCGGCTTCGGCATGTTTGTCGAAAAGAGCGGTCTTGGACCAGCCGAGATGGTCGACATGACCGTGGAAACCGATGGCTCAGTCACCATCGTGACCGGCGCAGCTTCACTCGGCCAGGGTATGGAAACAGTGATTGCGCAAATCTGTGCCGATACGATTGGAACGGACTACCGCCGCATACGTGTTCTACACGGTGATACCAACCGAATTCCCTACGGTTTTGGAGCCCATGCTTCGCGCGTCACCGTCATGACAGGCGAAGCGACGCGCCGGGCGGCGGTGATCATTCGCGCGAAGGCACTTGACCTTGCCGCCGAGATTCTGGGTGTGGATGCAGCAAAACTCGATATCATCGATGGCGTCGTGCTGTCGCTTGAAGGCGCTGGTGAAACCCTTGATCTGGGCGAAATCGCCCGGCATCTTGGACCTACCTCACCCCTGCGCAAAGACCGTGAACCCGGCTTGTCCACGGTTGCATGGTATCACAGCAAACACATGAACTATCCCTATGGCGTCCACATCGCTCAAGTTCGCGTTGACATGGAGACCGGACAGGTCGCAGTGGAAGACTATGCGGTAGCCTATGATGTCGGGCGCGCGATCAATCCGGCATTGGTCGAGGCTCAGATCGTGGGTGGTTTGGCTCAAGGGATCGGAGGCGCTCTCTTCGAAGAATTCCTCTATGATGACAATGGCCAGCCGCTCTCCGTGACATTCGCGGATTACCGAATGGTGACAGCGAGCGAAATGCCGCCGGTCAAAGTGCTCATTCTTGAGGATGCTCCCAGTCCGCTCAACCCGCTCGGCATAAAGGGAGCCGGAGAGGGAGGCGTAAACGCGGCCGGTGCCGCAATCGCCTCTGCGATTGATGATGCGCTACAGCATCCCGGTTTTGTCCGTCAGCTCCCGGTGACACCGCAATACATCCGCCGAAGACTTGCGGAAACGAGAGCGCTGGATGTCTGAGAATATCACCCCCAACGCCACCTTTGGTAAAGGTGTTCGCCGGTTGGAAGATCGCGCTCTGGTGACGGGGCGTGGCCGATATCTCGACAACCTGCAACCACAGGGCTGTCTCGCGGTTGCGTTTGTGCGCAGCCCGCATGCCCACGCGACATTCCAGTCGATAGACACCACGAGTGCCTTGACGATGCCCGGCGTACACGCCGTTCTGACGATTGATGATCTCATGCCGGTTCTGACCGGCCGCAAGCTAATTGTCGGATTGCCAAGCGCTGCAATAGAGTTGGAGGTCGACCGGCCGATTCTGGCGGGCGATGAAGTCGTGTATGTCGGCGAAGCGATCTGCATGGTCGTTGCCGACACGCGGGCTCAGGCCGAAGATGCAGCCGAATATGTTGAGATAGATTTTTCACCGCTTGATGTGGTCTCCGATTGTAGCCTGGCCATCAAGGCTGGCGCGCCAACAGTGCATCGTAACTTGCCTCACAACCGACTGGCCGCTTTCGGCTTCCGCTACGGCGAGGTGGAAAAGGCATTCAGCTCGGCGGCACACGTGGTTGGTGACCGGTATGAAGTGCATCGCGGCGGCGCCCATTCGCTTGAAGGGCGAGGCGTCCTGGCGATGGAAGATAGTCTCCGCGGTGTCCTCGATGTCTGGAGTTCGACGCAAACCCCGCTTGCGCTCAAGAAAGCACTCTGCGAACTGCTCGGTCGAGACGAGAATACCATTCGCGTCGAAATGCCGGATGTTGGCGGCGGCTTCGGACCGAAGCTTGTCACCTATCCCGAGGAAATCGCTGTTGCTGCAGCCAGTGTGTTGTTGGCGCGCCCGGTGAAATGGGTAGAAGATCGCCGGGAACACTTTATAGCCGCAGCACAGGAACGGGACCAGATCTGGGATATGCAGATGGCGGTCGACGCGGATGGGGGAATCCTTGCGATCCGCGGTTCCATGATCCACGATCACGGCGCCTACACTGCCCGGGGTCTTAATATCGCATATGGCTCAGGCGTCACATTGCCACTTCCCTACAATGTCGGTGCTTACGCACTGGATATTGAGGTTGTGCTGACAAACAAAGTGCCTACGGCACCCATCCGCGGTGCCGGGCAACCGCAGGCGGCATTCGTGATGGAGCGTTTGCTTGACAAGGCAGCCGGGGTCGTTGGGCTCGACCGTGCGGAAATTCGCAGACGCAATCTCGTGCGCTCCGATCAGATGCCCTGTCTCAAACCGTTGAAGCTGCGAGGCGGAACCAATGTCATCCTGGACAGCGGCGATTATCCCGCCACCATGAAAAGTGCGCTTGAACAAAGCGATTGGGCTGGTTTTCAAGTTCGTCAGCAACAAGCGCGCAAGGCAGGAAAATTCCTGGGCATTGGCATTGCCAACTACGTGGAGGGAACCGGACGCGGTCCCTATGAAAGCGTAAGCGTCCGAGTTAATCGCAAGGGTGTCATCGAGGTTGTGACGGGCGCTGCCGCAATGGGCCAAGGCACGGAAACAATGATTGCTCAGATTGTGGCAGAACAATTGGGCGGCGACTTGTCCATAGTGAGGGTCAAAACCGGCGATACAGACAATCCGCTTGGCTTCGGTGGCTTCAACTCGCGCCAGACCGTTACCGCCGGGGCGTCGGCCCATGCGGCAGCCCAGAAGGTCCGAAAGCTGCTGCTGCAGATGGCTGGCCATATTCTCGAGGCGAGCGAAGATGATCTTGAGATTTTACCGGGCAAGGTAGCCATCAAGGGCGTGTCGGAACGCTGCGCTACCTTCGGTGAAATTGCTACCGCAGCAATTGGATTGCCGGGTTTCGCAATTCCCGTCCTCGACAAGCCGGGCATATCGGCGAGTGAACAGGTCATAATAAACGATATGGCCTATTCCAATGGTTCCGCCGTCGCTGAAGTGGAAGTCGACCCGGACACCGGCTCAGTTCGCATTATAGCCTTCACAATTGCCCATGACTGCGGACGCATGGTCAATCCCAAACTTGTCGACGGCCAGATCATTGGTGGAATCGCACATGGCCTAGGAAACGCGTTGTATGAAAAGATGATCTATGATGCGACCGCGCAGCCACTAACGACAACATTCGCCGACTATCTTCTTGTTTCGGCATCAGAGATGCCCCCCGTCACCATTCTGCATACGGAATCACCAAGCCCACTAAATGAACTCGGGGTAAAGGGCGTTGGTGAATCCGGCGTTATTCCAACGGCTCCGGCGATAATATCGGCAATCGACAATGCGCTGGCTGGCTGGAATCTCCATTTCAATCGAGCACCGCTGTCACCGCAAGACGTGTATGCGTCGCTGCGAAGCGACAGCAAAGGAGAGCGTGCATAATGTCAGTCTCACCTAACCCGAAATCGCTTCTGGCTGAACTCGTTACCGCCCACCGCATACTGGTAGCCGAAAACGTGCTCGACGCCTTCGGCCATATCAGTGTTCGTGATCCGCAATCGCCAGACACTTTCTGGCTTGCCCGAGCTTTGCCTCCCAGCGTGGTCGAGGCGCATGACTTCCTCCGCTTCGATCTCTCTGGGGATCCTGTGGCGCAGGACAAAGGTCCGCTTTTTGCTGAACGCTACATCCATTCGGCCATCTATCGCGCCCGCCCTGACGTGCATTCGGTCTGTCATCACCATGCTGTGGCAATCATGCCCTTTTGTCTAACTGACCGTTCGCTGGTGGGCGTCAGCCAGACAGGCGCCTTCCTCGGCAACGGGGTGCCGGTGTGGGATAGCGCGACAGAATTCGGCGCGACGCGCATGGTGGTTGAAACACCCGATCAGGCCGCTTCGCTTGCAACAGCTCTTGGCAGCGAGGCCGTCATTCTCATGCGCGGACACGGTGCGACGGTCGTTGGCTGTGGAATACGCGACACGGTTTTTAGGTCGGTTTATGCGTGTAAGGATGCTCAATTTCAGTATGTCGCTGCCGCGCTTGGACCGGTGAATACGCTATCAGAAGGTGAACTGGAACTTGGAAAGGTTCCGTCCAATCCAGCGATTAATCGTTGCTGGACCCATTTGAGTGCCCTCTACCAAGGTACCGACCAGACCAAAAAAGGATCAATCGCATGAAAGCAGCTCCATTCACGCTGCATAAGCCCGGCACCCTTGAGGAGGCCGTGGCTTTGCTTGCGGAGTATGGCGAGGACGGTGGGCTCGTCATTGCAGGTGGTCAGAGCTTGACCCCAATGATGGCGCTCCGGGTAGCCTATCCACCGCATTTGGTCGACATCAATGCAATTGAGAAACTGTCCCAGCTCACTGTCGGTGACGGCTTCCTGTCAATTGGTGCAACCGTTCGACACGCCCAATTCCATCGCCATTTCGTCGAGGCCGGAACACTAGGACGCCTGCTTTCAAGCGTTGTCCATCACATTGCGCATTATCCCATTCGGCAGCGCGGAACTTTTTGTGGCAGCCTCGCCCATGCTGATCCGTCTTCCGAATGGTGCCTGGTTGCGGCAACGCTAGGTGCCGAGTTGCGGCTGACAAGCACATCAGGAGACCGTCTTGTACAGATCAACGATTTCCTGGACGGCGCCATGTCGACGACAAGGGAGCCATCTGAAATCCTCACCGAGGCACGTCTGCCGCTGCTCGCTGAAAATACCCGATTTGGCTTTTATGAATTCAACCGACGCGCTGGCGATTTTGCACTTGGCATGGCGCTTGTCGCTTATGACCTTGAAGGCGGCAAGATCCGGAACGCACGTATTGGTGTTGGCGGTATTGAGGAAAAAGCGCGCCGTCTGGCGGCCGTAGAAGCCGCTCTTGAGGGCAAGACACCCGACTCCGAAGCATTTGCAGCGGCGGCCGCCGCTACCGTGGCTGATGTCGATGCTATGGAAGACCCGACAACGAGCGCCCAATACCGACGTGATTTGTCAGGTGTTGTTGTCCGGCGTGCCTTGGAAATTGCCCAGACGGCAACCCGTTTCTGACCAAACCAATAAACAAGCGAGCAGATAATGGATAATCATCCTCTCGAATTGACCATCAACGGCAAGACCTACAAAACCGCCGTGGAACATCGAAAGACGCTCGCTGACACCATTCGCGAGAATTGTGACCTCACGGGTACCCATGTGGGCTGCGAGCACGGTGTTTGCGGTGCCTGTACCGTCATCGTGGACGGCAAGACGGTACGCTCGTGTCTGATGTTCGCTCACCAAGCCGAAGGCTGCAAAATCCGCACCGTGGAATCGCTTGCCCGTGGCGATGAACTCCATCCCCTCCAGGAGGCCTTCATCGAGAATCATGCGATCCAGTGCGGGTTCTGTACCCCGGGCTTTCTGATGCTGATAATCGGCGCCTATGAAAACGATCCGGATATTACCGAGGAAAACCTGATCGAGGTGCTTTCATCGAACCTGTGTCGCTGCACGGGTTACCAGAACATCATCAAGGCCGTGCGTTCTGCCTCCGGAGGTCTTTTGGCTATCGGCTCGGACGCGGACGCGTAGCAAAAGGAGATTTATTATGACCCTGATCAACCTGAAGCAGCATGACAGATATCCCTACAGTCCGATCACCGAACGCCAGGATTTCAACTGGCCCGGGGGTAAGCGGCTGGCGGTCTGCATCTGCAATAATATCGAGATATTCAGTTTTCTATCCGGTCTTGGAAGCGACAGTGCTTCGCTGACTGCGCCTCAAACAACACGCAATTACGCATGGCGTGATTATGGTAACCGCGTGGGCCAGTGGTATCTTTTCGATCTTCTGGAAGAATATGGTTTGCCAGCTTCTCACAATTTCAATTCGCTGTTGTTCGATCGGCACCCCCAAATCGCAGACCGCATCATAGCCCGTGGCGACGAATTCATCGGTCACGGACGGACCAATGCCGAACGTCAGGATGTTTTGTCGGAAGCCGACGAGAAACGTCTAATTGAAGAATCGCGCGATGCCATTAACGCTTATACAGGATCGCGGCCAACTGGCTGGCTGGGCCCATACCTCGCACAGACGCCGGTCACACTCGACCTCCTGAAAGAGGCCGGTTACCAGTATGTCCTTGATCTACCAGCCGATGACCAGCCGTTCTGGATGCGCACGCGCTCCGGGCCGCTACTGTCTGTGCCCTACTCCATCGAGGTCAACGATTCGCCCTCAATGGTGTTTCGCCAAGAGAGTGCGATGTCATTCGAAAGCATGATGATTGACCAATTTGACGAAATGTTACTGCAGTCGAAAAAGTACCCGCTGGTCTTTTCGATTGTGCTTCATCCATTCGTTATCGGCATGCCCTTTCGCCTGCGTGCTTTGCGCAGAGCCCTGGCTCACATAACGCAGCATCGCGATGAACTCTGGTTGACGACACCTGGCCAGGTTGCCGATCACTACGCACGCGTTTGTCCAAACAACTGAGGTCGCAGGCTGGGCCAGGTCGCGATGAAGAAGGGGACAAGTCAACGAGATGAACCCGATGGTTGCAACCTATGTATGCGGGTTCTTCAGCCTCAGCCTCGTTCAGATGGTCGCGATCGTGACACCCTTGTGGGGCAATCAACTCGGACTGTCCGTGATGCTTATCGGATGGGCTGCGGGAGCACGTTCAGTGGCACCGCTGGTCTATTCAATTCATTTCGGTTCGTTAATGGACATAATCGGGGTCCGTCGACTGATGGTTTTCTTCACGGCACAGTGCGCGCTGTTGCCAATTCTGTATCCGCTCTTGCCCTATGGCTGGTCATTTCTGCTTCTCCAGCTTTTCCTGGGACTGGCATCGGTGACAGCCTGGCTTGCTGCCCAGGTAGCGATTGGCCGCAACGCCAATGGAAGCACGTTGCATACCGGCTGGTTTTCCTTTTGGACGACGGCCGGAACGGTTATCGGTCCGCTGTCCCTCGGTGTCGCCTGGGACAAGCTCGGGCCGACCGGCGGCTTCAGCGTGCTTGCCGCCTGGGGTGCCGGACTTTTCATATCCAGTATCCTGTTACCTCGGCGGCGTGATGTGGTCCGCCAACCGCTGCGCGCAAGCATGCTCGTACCGCGCTTTGCCAACTATGCCATCGGCCTCGGGATGCTTCGACGGCCTATTGCCCTGTTCGTGATTTCTGCAACATTTCTTAGGCTTGGTGCCGTCAGCATGCTGGAGTCTTTCTACCCTCTGCTGTTGCATGGCCTCGGCTTTTCCGCTTCGACTATCGGAATGCTGTTTGCAATCGGCAATGTAGCCAGTTCGCCCTCAGCATTGATGGCTGGAAAATGGGTGCAGCTTTGCGGCTCACCCCGAAGGGCTCTGACTCTCAGCGTTGCGCTGTCCATCCTGGCGACTACCGCTTTGCCGTGGTTCGATAGCTTTTGGCAGTTTGCAGTAGCCAGTTCGGTATTCGGATTTGGAATTGGTATTAGTATGCCGCTGATTTTTACCCTTCTCTCCGAAGAAATTTCGCCGAACCAGCAAGGGGTTGCAGCGGGCCTGAGGGCGACAGCCAATCGACTTGCCGCATTCCTGCTACCGGTACTTATGGGCGGGCTTGCTGAATTGGCTGGTGTCGGGGCCGCGTTCTGGGTGATCGGTGTGGTCCTGCTGATGGTTTTGGCCAGTGTCGAATTGGTCTTTCACAAACGAGTTTGAAAAGTTGGCGCGAACCTGCAGCGGTTGTTCGCGAAGGAGAAAGACGGATGAAGCGGAAAATTGCAATTATCGGATGCGGTGGAACAATTTCAACCATTGCCACTAACCCGACGGATTTCATCGACTATCCGGAGACCGGACGAAAAATCGAGGTCAACGAGGTTGTCGAGCGGATGGGTGAATTGTTGACGTTCGTAGATATCGAAGCCATCCCGTTCCGCGCCGTGGGCAGCAGTGCCATAGGTCCTGCGGAGTGGATCGAGATGTGTCATATCATTGACCGGCTCAGCATGGATCGCACCGATATTTCAGGTGTCGTCATCCTGCATGGAACAGCGACGCTGGAGGAGACGGCGTATTTTCTGAACCTGGCTTTGAAGACTGCACTGCCGGTAGTTCTGGTGGGAGCTCAAAGACCATTTAACGCGACCGGCTCCGACGCGCAGGTTAACCTGATATCTGCTATCCGGACATTGCTTGAACCGGCGGCGGCAGGAAACGGTGTGCTGGTTGTCCTCAATGACGAGATTCACCAGGCGCGTGACGTCAGCAAGGGTTCAACCTACCGCCTGCATGCTTTCCGCAGCGCCGAGACAGGTCCCCTCGGGACCGTGGACGCTGATCGTGTGACGATTTTCCGCAATGCTGTCCGTCCGGCAATGGATTCCACTCCCTTTGACGCCCCTGCCTTCGTAACAGATTTGCCCCGCGTAGATATCACGTACGCCTATGCAGGAAGTGATGCTGCGGTTGTGGATGCCTTTTGTGCGGCCGGTGCGAGCGGAATTATCTCTGCAGGGTTCGCGCCGGGCATGCCTTCGATCAAAGAAAGAGCTGCGCTGGAGGCAGCGTCGGCACGTGGAGTGATGGTCGTGCAAGCCAGTCGGGTTGGTTCAGGGCGGGTTGCTGAACGCTCTTATCTGAAACAACAGGGTTGGATCGCTGCGAATGACCTGACCCCGCATAAGGCAAGAATACTTCTGATGCTGGCGCTGACGGTCACAAGGGATCGTGATGAGATTCAATCATTCTTTGAAATCTACTGACCTATGAGCCCAATATGTCCGGCGCTGTCAGCGGCTCTGTCGCAAACCGTAATTCTGGCTACAACGGGACGCCTCCGGGTCCACTAACAAGCGTCCGAGATTTCAAATTGATCAGCGATTGAGAGACGCGGATTATAGGCAAACCTCGCCTGTCGCTTACGCATCATATCGATGCCGTCGCGTATGACCCGGGCACTTACCATCGACTTGAAGCCGAGCATGGAGCGGACGCGCCGCTTGATGCCGGATGATTTTTCTCTACCCGGTAACTGAGATAACTTGCCCCCTATAGCGCTTTTCTGTAGCACGATGGATGCAAAAAGCAGCATACCAATGTCGCGCCTACACGGGGCGTGGGTTGAACGGTCCTCAACGCCAACAGCGTTTGGCCCTCCATTCGGGCTTGCTATTTTTATTGGGTCTCAACAGAGTACAGGAGCATGAGGCGACCTTCCAGCGCATACCTTATGTGCATGCCGGCGGCCTGTTCGGCCCTGAGAGGATCGCGGTTCTCGATTGCCTCAAATATGGCCTGGTGTTCCGCCCTTGCCGCATCGGCGCGGCCAGGCACAGAGAATGTGGTATCAGGCAGAAGCGCCAAGGAGTCGTTGAGATCCTCAAGCATGCGCATAAGATAGCGATTGTGCGCGGCTTCATAGATTGCTTCGTGAAACAGGGTGTTGGCTCGCGCAACGTGCCCGGGTGCCCCGCCCTGCGCAGAGAAAAATGTCGCCGCGTGCCGGATACTCACAACGTCGCTCGGGGATGCATTCTCGGCGGCAAATGCCGCCGCGGCGCCTTCAAGCTTGGCCCGCATGGCATACAACTCCATGACTTGCGGACGGTTGAGCTGGGCAACCGTCAAGCCTGCGCTTGAGGTCTCGAGCAGTCCCCTCTCCTGCAGCCTTGCAAACGCCTCGCGCACGGGTGTCCGGCTCACGCCCAGGGACAGGGCGATATCTTCCTCGCGCACCCGCGCTCCGGGCTGAAGTTCGCGGGACCGGATCCGATCGGTCAAGGCGCGATAGACCTTGTTGCCGCGCGAGCCGCCACCGCTGCCGCGTGTCAACTGCTGGTGATCAGCCATCTGCGCTCCATTCTGAGACCACTCGGTAAAATTGACCAAGCCCTAGCAAATTTAATCCGCAAAGACACCAATCCAGTCCTTGTATACGTTTGCGTACATTTGTATACAAACATTCATGAGACGATCCTGGTCAACCGGAGAAAGACACATGCAGGTTCCGCCGAACGAGGTGGATGTTCTGGTCATAGGCGGCGGAAACGCAGCGTTGTGCGCAGCAATCGCGGCGCGGCGCGGTGGCGCCTCGGTCCTGATCGTCGAGGCGGCGCCCAAATTCTACCGCGGCGGCAACACCCGACACACCCGCAACATGCGTTGCGCCCACGACGCCGCAACCGATCATCTGACCGGGCCTTATGGGGAAGACGAGTTCTGGGACGATTTGTACCGGGTGACCGAAGGGCACACTGACGAGGACCTGGCGCGCTACATGATCGCCCAGTCCAAGGATATCCTGCCATGGATTGCGCAACAGGGCGTGCGCTTCCAGCCGTCGCTTGGCGGCACGCTCAGCCTGGGCCGAACCAACTCCTTCTTTCTCGGCGGCGGCCGGGCGATGCTCAACGCACTTTATCTCACGGCGGAGAGGCTCGGCGTGAAGGTCATCTACGACGCACCGGTCGTCAGTCTCGACATTCACAACGGCGTATTCAGATCCGCAACCCTGCGCACCAACGGGACGGATTACACCGTTCGGGCCAAGTCGCTGGTTGCCGCCGCCGGCGGCTTTGAAGCCAATATCGAGTGGCTCAAGGAAGGCTGGGGTGAGCCCGCCGACAATTTCCTTATCCGCGGCACGCCCTACAATCGCGGCGACGTCCTGAAGATACTGCTGGACAATGGGGTGTTGCCGATCGGCGACCCAACCCAGTGCCATGCCGTCGCCATCGATGCGCGCGCGCCTAAATTCGACGGTGGCATTATCACCCGTCTTGACTGCGTCGTATTCGGAATTGTCGTCAACCGGAACGCCGAGCGCTTCTACAACGAGGGCGAGGACTTCTGGCCCAAGCGCTACGCCATCTGGGGACGACTGGTCGCAGCACAGCCCGGACAGATCGCCTACATCGTGTTCGATGCCAAGTCGCTCAGGATGTTCATGCCTTCGCTGTTCCCGCCGGTTCAGGCAAACAGCCTCGCCGAACTGGCGTTAAAGCTCGATCTGCCGGCCGATTCATTCCTGAAGACGGTGACCGAGTTCAATGCCGCGGTCCGGCCGGGAACATTCGATCACACGGAACTCGATGATTGCCGCACCGAAGGTCTCGCCTTGCAGAAAAGCCATTGGGCTCGGCGCATCGACCAAGCTCCCTTCTACGCCTATCCGGTGCGGCCGGGGATCACCTTCACTTATCTCGGCACCCGCGTTGACCGCGACGCAAGAATGCAGATGGCCAACGGCGGCAAGGCCGAAAACATGTTCGCAGCCGGAGAGATCATGGCAGGCAACGTGCTCGGCCGTGGCTATGCTGCCGGTATCGGTATGACGATCGGCAGCGTCTTTGGGCGCATCGCCGGAGAAAGAGCAGCTCAAAATGCACGCGGTTGACCATCTCAAGGAAGCTGAACGGCTGATGACGGTCTGCAATTCCTGCCGCTACTGCGAGGGATTGTGCGCGGTCTTCCCGGCGATGGAACTGCGGCGCGACTTCGCGGACGCCGACCTCAACTATCTCGCCAATCTGTGCCACGGCTGCGGTGCCTGTTACGTTGACTGCCAGTTCTCTCCGCCGCACGAATTCAATGTCAATGTGCCACAGACGCTGGCGAAAGTGCGCGCCGATTCTTACCGGACCTATGCCTGGCCCAAGGCTTTCCAGCCGATGTTCGACCGCAACGGCACGGCGATCGCCGTGGTCACGGCAATCAGCGTCGCCGCGTTCATCCTGGGCTTTGCGCTCTGGCATGATCCGGCGGTGCTGACATCGGATTCCGGACAGTTTTACCGGCTGATGCCGCACAACGTGATGGCCGGTCTCTTCAGCGCCATCTCGCTTTATGCTTTGCTGGCCATCATCATGGGGTTCCGGGCGTTCTGGAAGGACATCGGCGCGAGCAGTGTTTCGGCCGGCTCCGGCCTGACCCTGTGGCAGGCGACCAAGGATGCGGCAGGCCTGCGCTATCTCGATGGCGGAGGCGTCGGCTGTTACAATAAGGACGAGAAACCGACGGACAACCGCCGCCTGTTCCATCATCTGACCTTCTACGGATTCATGCTGTGCTTTGCGGCCACGACGACCGGCACAATCTACCATTACGTCTTTGACTGGCCCGCTCCCTATGGCTGGACGGAGTTGCCCAAACTCTTCGGCATCCCGGGCGGCATCGGGCTGGTCATAGGACCAGCGGGTCTGATGTACGCGAAACTCAAGCGGCACCCGGACATGCTTGATCCCGCCAGGTTCGGCATGGACACGGCATTCCTCGCCATGATGTTCATGACCGGACTGACCGGACTGGCGCTGGTGCTTGTTCGCGAGACGCCGGCAATGGGCGTCACGCTCGCCATCCATCTCGGCGTCGTCTTCGCGCTCTTTGCCACCATGCCCTATGGCAAGTTCGTGCACGGGTTCTACCGCTTCGGCGCGCTGGCGCTCTATGCCGCCGAACGCAAGGCCGACCGACCCGCCACGCCCGCCGGGAAACCCTGACAGCGAGTGGCGGCGCGGCGGATCCCGCGCCCTTGCCGGAGAGCGGCAGCGGCAGTCTTTGGTCTGGCAGAGGTGGTCACGGCAGACCCGAAATGCCCGGGGTTGCGTTCAGCGCCGCCGGCATCCTTCATGACCTTCGAGGCCGTGTGGGTCTGGTCGCAGGCCGCGGCAAAACGTGGCCTCAGACGCTGCCAGCCTTCTTGGCCAGGTGCCGGGCCACCAGCTTCGCCACAAGGGGGCCCACGGCAAGCACGATCAGGAATCTCAGGATCTGCATGGTCATGACAAAGGCCGTGTCTGCGGAACTCGAGGTTGCCAGCACGGCAATCGTATCAGCGCCGCCGGGGCTGGTCGCCAGATAGGCTGTCAGCGGGTCCACATCGGCAAAAACCACCAGCAGCACGGCAATGCCGGCACAGCCGCCGATCAGCGCCATCGAACTGATCAGAACCGCGGGCAGAGCCTTCAGGGCATGCCGGATCAACAAGCGCGTGAAGCGCAGGCCGATGCGCCAGCCCAGAAGCGTATAGACGATGACCAGCAGCCAGATCGGCAGATGGATATCGAGCCAGCCGAAATGCACAAGGAAAATGCCGGCTGCGAGCGGCACGAGCAGAGCCGCCGCCTTGATGCCCGTGATCCGCGCCAGGATGGGTCCGGACAGGCCGAGCGCCAGCGTCTCCAGCATCGACAGCCAGTCGACCGGGGCAAGCCAGTCCGGCCCATCGGTGCTCCCGGAGCTGTCGAGACCGAAAAACTTGGCAACGAGCGATGCGATGGCGGCGATCAGCACGATGCGGGAAAATTGCATGAAGGCCACCAGCTGGCCGTCGGCGCCGGCATTTTCAGCCATGAAGGTCATCATGGTCGCAGCTCCCGGACTGATGCCCCAGACCACCGTCGTTCCCGGCAGGATCTTGGCCACCATCAGCGCCCAGCCGATCGCCGCGGTGATGGCGAGCAGGATCAGCACCACGCCCATGAACAAGGGCCAGTCGGCGAGAAGCGAGCTGGAGACCTCAAGCGGCATGGCGTCGGCGATGACGCAGCCGAGGATTCCCTGGCCGACGAGCGCCCACCCCGTGCTGATTCGCAATGTTCCGCCAAGGCCCGAGACCACGATGCCCGCGATCATCGGTCCGATGAGCCAGGAAGCGGGAAAATCCAGCACCGTCAGCAATCCGGCCAACATGACCGATAGGAGAATGAGCAAGATCCACTGCAGATATCGCGGCAGTGGCGATGGCGGCGGCGGTGTGGATTGGACAGTCTGCTGCATCTGCGCTCACGCTCCGGTTCACACGCCAAACTCGACTGCAGGCTGCCGGGGACCCGGACATCCGGCCAAACCGACGACGCCAGCCCCTCTAGCCGGAGTGCGGCAAATGATAGATCACTAGGGCTTCTGAACCGTCATGAACGTGCCGCGACCGCTCGCCAGCAGATTGCCCTGCTGATCAAAAACCGTCGCTTCGGCCCAGGAGATCTGTCGGCCGGTCTTGATCGCGCGGCCCTGGACGACCAGGTCTCCCTGCTTGGCCAGGCGGTGATAGTCGATGCGCAGGTCGACGGTCGGCACCGGACCGCCGGCATGATCGATCAGGGCAAAGTTCGCTGCAAAATCGAGCACAGACGCCAGAATGCCGCCCTGTGTCTGGCCGATATCGGGATTGGCCACCCATTCGGGCCGCCATGTCGCCTTAAGGTCGATGATGCCGGGCTCGACGCGCTCGATGCGAAGTCCGAGCCATGTCAGGTACGCGCTTCTGTCGACGATCGCCTGAACATCGGCGACTGTTTTGACCGGGACCGTGTCGCTCATGCTTTTGCCTTCTGCTGTTCGACCTGTTCGCTGCGCAGGCGCCTGGCCTCGGCCTCGAGGTTCCGTCGATCGATCTTTCCGACATTGGTCATCGGGACCTGGGACAGAAAGATCACCTTGCGCGGATACTGATAGGGCGGCGCGTGCTTGAGCACGTGCTGCTGTATGTCGTGTTCGCTGAGCTCGGCGCCTGGGCGCTTAACCACGAACGCATAAGGCACAGTGTGCTTGATCTCGTCCGGCGCGGGCACGACGACGGCCTGGTCGACATCTTCGAGCCGTTCGATCACGAGTTCGACTTCGGCGGGATAGATGTTGTGGCCGCTCGAGGTGAACATGTCGTCGGACCGGCCGACAAAGAAGTACCAGCCCTCCGCATCGCGCCGCAGGATGTCGCCCGTATCGAACCACCCATCGGCATCAAAGCGCCGGGCCATCTCGCCCGGGTTCTTGACATATCCGTTCATCATGCCCGGTCCGCGCACATGCAGCGTGCCGAAATCAGCAGTGTCGCCGCCCACCAGGCGGAACTCGTTGCCTGCGATAGGATACCCGATCGAATGGCGCGGGCGGGGATTGCCCTCAGGATGGCGCCCGAACAGCGCTGCACTGGTTTCGGTGATGCCGAAGACCAGATTGATGGCGGCCTTGGGAAACAGGTCGGCCACCTGGTCGATGAGCTCGTCGGACGCCGGCGCGCCACCGAGCGTGGCGAGCCGGACGAAGGAATAGTCCCGCCCCTGGAGCAGATCGCGCTGCTGCAGGATGAGCGCGAAAATGGTCGGGACACCGGCCACCACCGTCGTCTTGTAGCGGTTGACCGCCTCGACATAGCGTCGTGCGTCGAACTTGCGCAGCAAGACCACCGCCGAGCCGCCATGGAGCACGCATTTGATCGAATTCATCGCGTGCTTGTGGTAGAGCGGCGCGGCCACCATCATCCGGTCGGCGGTGCAGAAATCGCGGTCCTCGGAAATGGTTTTCGCCACCCAGCTGTGGGCGCGGTGGGACAGCTGCGCCGCCTTGGGACGCCCCGTCGATCCGGACGTGTAGGCATGAAAGGCGATCGAGTCGTGTTCTGGCGCAAACGGCTCGAACGGGCCGAAATCCTTGAAGCGGGACAGGCCGTCCTCCCCGTCGCCGTCAATCACCACCACCGGCATGTCCGCGGGGAGGTTTGGCCTGAGGTCGCTCTCGCAATAGACGAGCTTAACATCCGAATTGTCGATGATCCACGCAATGGTCTCCGCCGGCTGCAGGATTCCCATCATCACCGGAATGACGCCCGCGCGCATGGAGCCGAAGAACACCTCGAGAAATTCCAGACGGTTGGAGCAGTAGACCCCAACCTTGTCGCCCGGCCCCAATCCACGTGCGGCAAGCCCGCGCGCCACCGCGTCGCAGGCGCCGTTGTAGCTCGGGTAATCCACCTCGCGGGGATTGTCGGGATCGAACAGGTCGATGATCGCGATATGCCCCGGCTCGGTGTATCTGCTTCCGAGGCATCCAAGGTTCGGAACAGAGCCACTCATGGGGTCACGATCACCTTGCCAAACACATTGCGGTCCTCGAGCAGGCCAATGCCCTCTGCGGCCCGCTCGAGCGGAAGCTGCGTCTCGATCACCGGAGACAGCTTGCCCGCGGCGACAAAGTCGAGGCAGGCCTTGATGTCGTCGGGGACATAGGCCCGGCTGCCGATGATTTCCGTCTCGCGGTGCCAGAGAAACCGCACGTCGATTTCACACATGTGCCCGGCGGTCGATCCGCAGGTCAGGATGCGGCCGCCCGTGGCCATGCTCCGCTGCGTCTGGATCCAGGTGTCGCCACCGGTGAAATTGACCGCGACATCGACGCCGGTCTTGCCGGTCGCGTTCCAGACCGCACGGGAAAACTCGGGCGTCTCGACATAGTTGATGATGTGATCGGCGCCGAGCGCCTTGAGCTTTTCGCCCTTTTCCGCACTGGACGTGCAGGCAAAAACCTCGCAGCCGACCATCTTGGCGAACTGGATGCAGGACACCCCGACGCCGCCGCTGGCCCCCAGAATCAGGATCTTCTCGCCCGCCTGGATCTTGCCGCGCGTGAACAGCATGCGGTGCGACGTGCCGTAGGCGATGGGCAGCGCCGCCGCATCCTCGAAACTCACGCCGTCCGGAATCTCGATGAGCTGGCGCTGATCGGCGGAAATGAATTCGCACAGGCCACCATTGCCGTTCTCGCCCAGTACGCCGCCTTTGGGGAAGCGCGGAAACAGGACCACCCGTTTACCGACCCACTCTTCCGGCACGCCAGGCCCGACGCTTTTTACTATTCCGGCAATATCCCCGCCGGGGATGCGTGGCATTTCCGTCGGCACGCCGGGCATGCCCTGCATGACGAAGACGTCCATGTAATTGATGCCGCAGGCCTTGATTTCCACAAGCACATGGCCTTCCTGCGGCTCCGGCTGCGGCCACTCCTCAAGCTTGAGCTGTTCGAGACCGCCATGGGCCCTCAACGCGACAACGCGCATTTTTGGACTACCTGTCATATCGAGCTGAACTCCATCGTGAAAACGCAAGTGGAGACCAGTTAGGACAAAAATCCATTGCGACACAAACAGTTAATTTGCCCCTATTAATTGATTTCAATGATATATCTGATCTCCGCAGATCCCTGGCCATATATCGCTTTAGGCGAACAATAATGCAGAATTTGTTATTTGAAGCGATGGACCGGCGCTGTTAGAACTTCTCGTGGAATTTCCCGTGCGTTTTTGTCCTGCGGACTCCCCTATTCAGACACGCGTAAAGGTGGTGGCTTGCAACATAGATACCCGATATCGCTTTGTTTCGTCTTGGTATTTAATCGCCGCACGCCAATCATGACCTTGGAGCGTTCATGAAACCGCCGCCCTTTGAATATGTCCGTGCCTCGACCCTCAAGGAGGCGATTTCAACGCTCTCGCACAACGAGGATGCGCGCATCCTGGCGGGTGGACAGTCGCTGATGGCGATGATGAACCTGAGATATATATTCCCGAGCATTCTTGTCGATATCAACGAGCTGCATGAGCTCGCCGGAATTTCCGTGTCACCGGAGCGGGTTCGCATCGGCGCGATGACGCGCCAGCGCGCCATCGAGACAAGCCAGACGCTGGCCGAGGTGGCGCCGATATTCGCCGAAGCCGTACATCTTGTCGGGCATCGCCAGACGCGCAATCGCGGCACCATCGGCGGCAGCCTCTGCCATCTGGATCCGGCGGCGGAGTTGCCCACCCTGGCGCTGCTTTACGATTGCACGATTGAAGCCACCGGGCCGAACGGCCCTCGCCGGATCGCGGTGGCGGATTTCATCACCGGATACATGACGCCCGGCATCGCCCCAGATGAAATCGTCACGGCGGTCGAGTTCGGACCCTGGAAGCCGGGCCACGGCTATGGATTTCACGAATTCGCCCGCCGGCACGGTGATTTTGCCATCGCCTCCGCCGCCGTTCTCATCGAACGTGCCGCCGACCGCACCATTGAGCGCGTCGCTATTTGCATGGGCGGGGTGGGATCGGTTCCACAGCGCCATGTCTCCGGCGAGGCTGCGCTTATTGGCACCAAAGGTGATGTTGCGGCCGTCGCCCTCGCGGTCGAACGGTGCGCCCAACTGGATTATGTCGCAGATTTCCATGGCGGAGAAGAGTATCGCCTGAGCGTGGCGCGCACGATGCTGCGCCGAAGTCTGGCCGATGCGCTTGATGAAACCCGATCCGGCAAGGCTGCAGCCTGATGCAAGAAATCACCCTGCTCGTCAACAATCGTCCCTACAGCGGCACCGTCGAGGCCAGAACGACGCTGGCCGATTTCCTCAGGCACAGCCTTGGCCTCAAGGGAACACATCTGGGGTGCGAGCACGGTGTGTGCGGCGCCTGCACCGTGATTGTCGATGGCGCAAGCGTCCGAGGCTGTCTCATGCTGGCGGTCCAGGCCGAAGGCGCCATCGTCGAGACAGTCGAAGGCCTTGCTGCGGAAGACGGCACGCTGCATTTGCTGCAGGAAGCCTTCAGCCGGGAGCATGGGCTCCAGTGCGGTTTCTGCACGCCCGGAATGCTGATGACCTTGATCGAATTGCTGCGCGAGACCCCCTCGCCCACGGAAATGGAAGTACGCGAGGCCATTTCTGGCAATCTTTGCCGATGCACCGGCTACCAGAGCATCGTCAGGGCAGTACTCAGCGTGACGGGCCGCCCTGGTGGCGCGCCGGGGGATTTGTGATGGCTGAGAACGGCACCAGGGCTTCCGGCCGCAATCACGCGAAATCCGTCGGCCAGCGCGTCACGCGCATCGAGGACGGGCCGCTTCTGACCGGCCACGGCGAATTTCTCGACGACATCGTGCTGCCCGACCTGTTGCATTGCGCCTTCGTGCGCAGCCCGCTGGCCCACGCCAGGGTCGACAGTATCGACCTGGAGGCGGCGCGCGCCCTGCCCGGCGTTCATGCGGTGCTCACGCTCGAGGATCTGATGCCGAAATTGCGCTCGGGCCGCATGCCGCTCGGCGCAAGTCCCGTCGGCGGCCAGAACAAGAGCACGCCTTTCGTGCTGTCGGGCAAGGAAGTCGCCTATGTCGGCGAACCGATGGTGCTGGTGGTGGCAGGGTCGCGCTATATCGCCGAGGATGCCGCGGCCCTTGTCAACATCGCATTCTCCTCGCTCCCCGTTGTTAGCGACGCCCGCAAGGCGCTGGCCGCCGGCGCGCCCGTCTGCCGCACCGAACTCGACAGCAATCTGATGAGCAATTTCCAGGTCGGCTACGGCGACGTGGACGAGGCTTTCGCGAGCGCCGCGCATGTCTTCGAGGACGAGTTGTGGCAGCATCGCGGATGCGGGCATTCCATGGAAGGGCGCGGCGTCGTGGCCGAGGTCCGCCCCGGCGGCGAGCTGTGCATCTGGTCCTCGACCCAGATGCCACACGATGTCTACTACATGCTGGCAGGCATGCTCAGGATCGAGCAGGAAAAACTGCGTGTCATAACCCCCGACGTGGGCGGCGGCTTCGGGCCGAAATACTGCTTCTACCCGGAGGAAGCGGCCCTGCCCGCGGCCGCTCTTCTCTTGCGCCGCAACCTCAAATGGGTCGAGGACCGCCGCGAAACCTTCATCTCCTCGATCCAGGAACGCGACCAGTACTGGTCGATGCAGATTGCCGTCGACGCCGAGGGCACGCTGCTCGGCCTGCGCGGCAGCATGATCCACGACCAGGGTGCCTATGCCCCCAAGCCGATCAATCTCCCCTACAATTCGGTGACCGCGGTCACCGGACCTTACATCCTTCCCGCCTACCGCATGGATGTCGACGTGGTGCATACCAACAAGGTGCCGGTGTCCTCGGTGCGCGGCGCGGGCTATCCGCAGGCCGCCTTCACGATGGAACGGATGCTCGACCTGGTCGCCGTCAAGCTCGGCATCGACCGGGCGGACATCCGCCGCCGCAATCTCATCCCGGCCGACAAAATGCCCTATACCAAAAAGCTGCAGGCGCGGTCGGGCGCATCGCTCGTCTATGACAGCGGCGACTATCCGGCGGCCCAGGCGCAGGTGATCGCCGCGGCAGGCTGGCCCGACTTCCCCGAACGCCAGAAGAAGGCGCTTGAGGAGGGTCGCTATATCGGCATCGGGCTAGCCAATGCCGTCAAGGGCACCGGCAGGGGTCCGTTTGAAAGCGGCGCCGTGCGCATCAGCCAGGACGGCAAGGTCAGCATCTTCACAGGCGCGACAGCCATGGGCCAGGGGATCGCCACCGCGCTGGCGCAGATCTGCGCCGACGAGCTGGAGATCGGGCCGGAAGGCATCAGCGTGACTGCCGGCGATACGGCGCGAACGGAAATCGGACTGGGCGGATTTGCCAGCCGCCAGATGGTGACCGCAGGGTCGTCCGTCAAGCTGGCGGCGAAAGCGGTCGCCGAGAAGGCGATCAAGGCGGCAAGCAAGATCCTGTCGGTTCCGGAAAGCGACCTGGAACTCGACGACGGCTACGTGCGTAAAAAGACCGGGAACCAGAGCATAAGCCTGGGCGAACTGGCGCGCGTGCTGCGCGGTGCGCCTGGCTACGCCTTTCCCGAGGGCCTGGAACCCGGGCTGGAGGCAACCATCCGCTGGCGCACCGATGCCCTGTCCTACGCCAATGCCTGCCATGTGGCCGAAGTCGAGGTCGATCCGGATCTCGGCCAGGTCACGATCACCCGCTATGTCGCCCTCAACGATTCCGGCCGGATGATCAATCCGATGATTGTCGAGGGCCAGGTCCAGGGTGGTATCGTGCACGGCATCGGCAATGCGCTCTATGAATTCATGGGCTACGATGACGAGGCCCAGCCGCTGACCACCACCTTCCAGGAATATCTGATGGTGACGGCGACGGAAGTGCCGAACCTCGAGACCATCTACT
Organism: Hoeflea sp. BRH_c9; assembly: GCA_000961635.1. Classification (GTDB taxonomy): domain Bacteria; phylum Pseudomonadota; class Alphaproteobacteria; order Rhizobiales; family Rhizobiaceae; genus Hoeflea. Next base: position 42,682 of record LADQ01000194.1, read on the forward strand.
GCGAAACGCTGGCACCCGGCAATCCGATCGGCGCCAAGGGCGTGGGCGAGACCGGCACCATTCCGGCGGCGGCGGCGATCATCTCGGCAGTCGAGAACGCCTTGGCGCCGTTCGGCGTGCGCATCTCGCAGACCCCTGTTTCGCCTGAGACCCTTTTCAAATTGATCAATACCGCGCGCCAGGCGTCGCAACCACATTCTGACAGTCAATCCTAGGAAAAACGGCATGACCTCAAAGCTTCAACTCACCCTCGCCTGCGGAGACTACGAGATCATCCGCCCCCTGAAGGACGGCATCGTCAAGCCGGACGGGATCGAGTTGAACATTCTGACCGGCGCCGACTCCGCCACCCGCCACTGGCGGTTTCTGCGCGGCCAGTACGACATGGCGGAATGCTCGGGATCCTCCTACATCGTCTCACGCGACCGCGGCATGCCGTTCCACGCGCTGCCGGTGTTTCCCCACAGGCGCTTCCGCCACGGCTTCATTTTCACGAACACTTCCGCCAACATCACCAAGCCGTCCGACCTGATCGGCAAGCGGGTCGGCGTCAAATTCTACCTCGCCACCGCCACGCTCTGGCTGCGCGGCATTCTCGAGAATGTCTACGGCGTGCCGCACAAGTCCATCGAATGGTTCGCCGAACTCGATGAGGATATCGCCTTCACGCCGCCCGAGGGGCTGACCCTGCATCGCTTGCCGGACAACAAGTCGGCCGAGAAGATGCTGGCCGAAGGCGAGCTCGATGCGCTGCTGCACCCGGATATCATCGAGCCGATCCTGAACAAGGATCCCCGCGTCGGCCGGCTGTTTCCCGACTACAAGACCGAGGAGAAATCCTACTACGACAAGTATGGCATCTTCCCGATCATGCATGTTCTGGGCATCAAGCAGGAGCTCGTCGACCGGCATCCCTGGATCGTGCCGAACCTCTACCAGGCCTTCGATGAGGCCAAGAACCTTGCGATGAAGAAGATGCGCAACCCGCGTCTCGTTCCGCTTGCCTGGTACCAGGAGGCATGGGAAGAGCAAGAGAGATTGCTCGGTCAGGATCCCTGGGAATACGGTTTGAGCGACTCGAACCGCAAGAACCTCGAAACACTGGTCGGCTACTCGCATCAGCAAGGCCTGATAAGCCGGAACATTCCCGTTGAGGAGCTGTTCCTGCCGGTGTCGCAAGGGCGCAAACGCGGGACATTCCGGACCTAGCATCCTCTGCCCAATTGGAGACTGACCATGCAGATCAAGAACAGCTTTGACGTCCCGCTGCCCGCCGACGAAGCCTGGCGCATCCTGATGGATTTTCCGCGCATTGCCCCGTGCGTTCCCGGAGCCGAGCTGACCGGTCAGACGGCCGACGGTGGGTATGAGGGCAAGGTGTCGGTGCGGCTTGGTCCCGTAGCCCTGTCATTCGGCGGCATTGCGAAGATCGTGCACCAGGACGATGCGGCGCGCCATGCGCGGCTCACGGCCGGTGGCCAGGACATCAAGGGACGCGGCACGGCCAGCGCCGACATTTCCTTCAATGTCTCGCCCACGGAGACCGGCTCGCGCGCCAATATCGTGACCGATGTGACGCTGACCGGACTGGTGGCCCAATATGGACGCGGCACCGGCCTGATCCAGTCCGTGGCCACCCAAATCGCCAATCAGTTCGCCGAAAATCTGCGCGCCATGATCGAGGCCGACAAGGCCGGTCCGGCCACTGCCGGGGTCTCCCACACGCAGGCTGACGCCGCCGCGCGCCCGGCTCCCGCCAGCACCAAGCCGATCAGCGGCTTTGCGCTTCTCTGGGCGGCGATCCGCGGCCTGTTCTCGCGTTCGAAATGATCCTTGCGCCCGAAGCCCCCGCCCCGCGGAGCCTTTCCCGACCCGGCATCGGTCGCTCCAGACCCGCCGGCCTAGATAATCCTGACGCCTTTGACGTGCAACCCGTTCTTGATCGTGGATATCAGGGTTTCCAGCATTCGCATGGTGGTGGGCGAATGCGACCGCAGCTGCCGTGTAATCAAGCAGATCTCGCGCTCTACCTTGGGTTCGCTCAGTTCCCGGAATTCGAACTCGCTCAGCGGATCGGTATGGGCTGCCAAAGACGGCAGCACCGAGAACTTGCCTCCGAGCTTGAGCAAGGCATAGAGCGAGTTGGTGCTGGACGCATGGTCGAAATCCTCCTCCGCGATCTGGGCAAGGCCAAGCTCGCGCTGAGCCGCGAGCGTCGCTCCGATCCCGGTATCGCTGGTCAGTCCGATATACTCGAACTTTGACAACTCGCTCCAAGTGAGCTTGCCGCTGCGCTTGGCCAAAGGGTGGTCCTTCGGGACAACGACACCGAACGTGTCGGCAAGAACAGGGGTGTAATCGAGATCGGGGAACGCGTTTAGGCTGCTCGATAGGCCGAAATCGCGCTTGCCTTCGAGCACGGCGCGCTCGATCTTGTCCGAGCCCTCGTCGTAGACGGATATCGCGATGTCGGGATAGGCAGCCCTGAAGGCGAGCAGCGTTGGCGTCAGTACATGGGTAATCATCGATGACGCGGCGGAGATGCGCACATGCCCGCGCAGGCTTCGCGCCGCGGCCTGCAGGTCGACGATGGCGTTGTCGAAATCGCGCAGCACCTTATCCGCCACGCCCTTGAACCAGATCGCGTCCTGCGTGAGTTCGACGCGGCGGGTGGTGCGGTCGAAAAGCCGAAGCCCGGCAAGATCCTCGAGCTGCTTGATCGTCGCCGTCAACGACGACTGGGTCTGGAACAAACGGTTTGCCGCCAGAGTGAAGGACCGTGTTTCAGCGACCGCCGCAAAGCAGCGCAGATGTCGAAGCGATATTTGTGCACCCATTCCGGACCTCGTAGTCAATCAGCCTGCAGTATAGGATTGAACAGTGTCAAAGTCTCATTCCTGGGATCGCTTTCGCTCCACCCTGTCAGTTTTCCGCCGCTGATCCTTCCCGGCCCGGCACTGCCACACAGCCACGTCCGGATCTGGGGCGTGGGCCTCGGGAAAAGCTCGCACAGAATTTGCGCAGAGGCAACAATCACTTCGGTAGCGCCGCCGCGTCCGGACGGAAGCATGCGCATCACGCGCGATGACGGTCGCCGCGGGTCAAGCAGCGCCCAGGCCGGCGCCGGCTTGGGCATGACAGGGCCGCCTGATCAGACAGCCGCAATCACCTGAATTTCGACGCGGCAGTCCGGATTGTTCATCGCGACATAGCCGCAGATGCGCGCAGGCGTGTGTCCCGGAACAACCCAGGCGTCCCACAAGGCGTTGAACGCCGCCAGATCGTCGCGCGTCTTGAGCCAGACCTGGGCCGAAAGGACCCGGCTTTTGTCGGTGCCGGCTTCGACCAGGAGTTCGCCGATCCTGGCCAGCACCTGCTCACCCTGTCCGGTGATGTCGAGCGAATAATCGGCAGGCACCTGCCCTGCGGTATAGACCAGCCCGCCGTGGACGACGGCGCGGCTGCGCCGGTGGTTCTGGTCGATACGGGTGATATCGGTGTCGGTCATGATGTCATGTTCCTTGAATGAGGTTCAGGCCTACTGAGGTTTGCCGTATCCGCCGCCGCCGGCGGTTTCCATGCAGACTGTATCGCCTGCCCTGAGCACCCGCGGCATCGTCGGGTCGCTGGGCTCGCCATTGAGCAGAAGCCGCCCGGGCCGTCCCTCGCCGCCCCCCATGAGGCCGCCCGTCGGCGCCTTCATCTGGGTCATGAGGAAGGACGCCATCACGTCGCCCGCGCCGGGTGCGACCTCGAATTCGAAACAAATGCCCTGGCCACCGCGGTGCTGGCCGTCGCCGCCACTGCCCCGGCGCAGTTCACGCCGCAGGACCTTGATCGGCGCCAGGGTTTCCATCATTTCAACCGGCGTGTTTCCCAGATTTGCCGGAAAGCTGAGCGCGGAATATCCATCCCGTCTCGATGTCGCGCCCTGACCGGCGTTGAGGAAGTTGACGACGGCGAACCGGCTGCCGTTGTGTTCGCCCGACATCGTGATCGAGGAATTGGGCGAACCCGCCGCCCAGACCTTGTCGGGAAGGACGTCGGCGAGCGCCTTGAACACGGCCAATGGCAGCAGGTGACCGATGGCGCTTCGCCCGCCCGACGCCGCAGGATAGGTGGGATTGAGCAGCGAGCCCTCGGGAGCGCTGGTGGCGATCGGCAGGAAGCTGCCCTCGTTGTTGGGAATGTCGGGACACAGCAGCGCTTTCAGCCCGTAAACCGAATAGGCAAAGACATAGACCGGAACGACGTTCAGCGCATAAGGCAGTTGGCTGCTGGAGCCCTTGTAGTCGATCGAGATCGTATCGTCGCTGACCGTCAATTCGCACTGGATCAGGATCGGCTCATCAAAGCCGTCGTGCTGGACGGTCGACCGGTAGACACCGTCCGGAATCCGCCTGATCGCCTCGCGCATGGCGTTCTCCGACCGACGCCGCACTTCCGCGCCCAGCAGTTCGAGATCGGTGACTTCGAGCAGTCCCTGCAACCGCTCGCCCATGGTCCGGCAGCCGGAGACCTGCGCCCAGATGTCGCCCAGCCCCTGCTCGGGCACACGGATGTTCTGCCTTATGATGTCGATCAGCACCTCGTTCGGCTCGCCCGCATTGAGAAGCTTCATGAGCGGAATCTGCAGACCTTCCTCGTAGATCTCGCGGCTCGAATTGCTGCGCAGCTTGCCGCCGATATCCGGCAGGTGCGAGACAACGGCGGCAAACGCCACCAGCTCGCCCTTGAAGAAGATCGGCGTCGCCGTCGTCACGTCGTGCACATGCCCCGACCCCTTCCAGGGATCGTTGGTGATGAACACGTCGCCGGGCCTGATGGTCTCCACCGGATAGGCGGCGAGAAAGTGCCGCACGGTCGCCGGCAGACAGCCGATGAAACCTGGCAGGCTCATGGTCGACTGAGCCAGGGACCGGCCCTGGGCGTCGGTGAGGACGATGGCGAAATCATTGCCGTCGCGCACAAGGGTTGAAAAACAGGTGCGCACGAAAGCGGCGGACGCCTCGTCCACAACGCTGATCAGGCGCTTCCACAGGATCTCGAGTTCGATGGGATCGAACCGGGAAGCCGTGTCATTTGGTCCGTCGGTCGCACGATCCGGCGACGTGGCAGCTGTATGCCCCATATCAATCAAATTCCCTGATGCTAATGGAAACCGTGAGGTCTGGAAGGATGGAGACTTCGGATGAAACGCCGACCACGATCGTGGATTCGCGCTCTTCCAGGATAAGAGGGCCGCTCAACACCGTGCCGGCAGGCAGGGAATAGCGGTCATAGACATCGACCTCGCCATAGGCCTTGCGCAACGGCAGGTAGATGCTGCGGCTTTCCGTGGGCGTGACCGAGGATTTGACGCGATCGTCGCCCCACTGGAAGTGGTGGACCTTTGTCGGCGCGCGTCCGACCAGACGCCAGGTGATGACCTGCGGCGCCGCCTCGGGCACGAGCCGGCCATAGAGCAGCTTGTACTGCCTCTCGAACTCGCCGAGCAGCCGCTGGCGCGTGGAGGAACTGATCGCCTCATAGGGAATGTTGATCGAAAGCTCGGCGCCCTGGCCGTAATACCGCATTTCGGCGCCGATGGTCCATTCCACATCGGTCGCGCCGGCGGCCTTGAGTTCGGCTTCCGCTTCGGTGCGCAGCGAGGTCAGGTTGCTGGCGACATCGTCCCACGCGACCTCGTCGATCAACTGAGGATTGGACCAGGAGCGGTCGATGCGCGCTGGCGCCGACAGCATGCCCAGACAGGATCCGGCGCCGGCCGCAATCGGGACGAACACCCGCGGAATGCGCAGCTTGCGGGCAACTTCGACGGCGTGCACGGGTCCGGCCCCGCCGGTCGCCACCATCGAGAAATCGCGCGGGTCATAGCCGTTCTCGGCGATGTGGATGCGCGCGGCGCTCGCCATGTTCTCGTTGACGATGTTGCAGATGCCGAACGCCGCATTGACCAGGGACACCTCAAGTTCGTCGGCGAGCCGCTGCATGGCGGCGGTAGCCTCGTCGACGGCCAGCTTCATCTCGCCGCCGAGGAACCGGTCGGCATTGAGATAGCCGAGCAGAAGGTCGGCATCGGTCACCGTCGGATTCGTGCCGCCCCGCCCGTAACAGGCAGGCCCCGGCAAGGATCCCGATGATTCCGGCCCGATATTGAGCAGGCCGATCCGGTTGCGATGCGCGATCGAACCGCCGCCCGCGCCGATCTCGATCAGTTCGATGCTGGGAATCAGAATGGGCAGGCCCGACCCGCGCTTGAACCGTTCGACGCGCGCGCATTCGAAATGATGCGCGATCGGGGGCTCGCCGCCCACCGCCACGCAGGCCTTCGCGGTGGTGCCGCCCATGTCGAAGGCCAGCACCTGGTCGATCCCGTGCTGGCGCGCCGTATTGAGCGCCGAGAGGACGCCGGCCGCAGGCCCGGATTCGAGCAGCAGGATGGGTGAATGCGCGCCCGATTCCGCGGAACTGAACCCGCCGCTTGACACCATCACGCGCAGCGGCACATGCTCCTGGATGCTCAGGATGCGGGCGTCCAGTTCCTTGAGATACTCGGCCACGATCGGCTTGACGTAAGCGTTGGCAGCAACGGTCGAGGTGCGTTCGTATTCCTTGATCTCGCGGGCCAGGTCGGATGACAGCGAGATCGCGACACCCGGCAGCTTGCGCTCGAGATGCTCCTTGACGCGCTGCTCGTGCGCCGGGTTGACATAGGAATGCAGAAGCGAGACCGCCACGGAGGTGACCTTCAGGTCGCTGATGGCCTGCACCACCGCATCGAGCTTCGCGTCCGTGATCTCGGTGAGCACTTCGCCGCGCGCATTCAGACGCTCATCCAGTTCCACACGGTGGTCCGGCGAGATGAGGGGTTTGGGCAATTCGATGTCGAGGTCGTAGATGTCGTAACGCCACTCGCGGCCGATATCGAGCGCATCGCGCATGCCCTTGGTCGTCACCAGGGCTGTCTCGACGCCCTTGCGCTCGATCAGCGTGTTGGTGATGAGCGTCGTCCCGTGCACCACCTCGCGCATCGGAACCTGGGCGACGCCGAGCGATTCGCTCGCCTGCGAAAGTAGCTCCATGATCACCGTTGAAACGGCCTGACCAGGGTCATCCGGCGTGGTCGGCGATTTGGCCACCCAGATCCGGCCCTCCGGTGACAGCGTCGCGACGCCGTCGGTAAATGTCCCGCCAATGTCAACAGCGACACGCAGCTCTGTGTCAGTCACATTACATCCAATCTTGCTTTGTCTGTTGAAGCTCTAGGTCTCGTTCAGTAGGCGATGGTAATCAGCCGTTCCTCGGTCATTTCCCGTATCGCATAGGCAGGCCCCTCCCGCCCGAAACCACTGGCCTTGACGCCGCCGAACGGCATGGCGTCAATGCGTGCGCTGGAGGCCTCGTTGACGTGAACGCCGCCGAAACGCAGGCGTGGCGCAACGTGCAGCGCGGTATGCAGGTTCGAGGTGAAAAGACCCGCGGCCAGGCCGAAGGGCGAGGCGTTGGCACGATCGACCGCCTGCTCCACATCATCGAAACCCATGAGGCTGACGACCGGCGCAAAGATCTCCTCGCACACTACCTTCATGTCGTCCGAAACGCCCTCGAGAACCGTCGGCTGGATGACGCTGCCCTCGCGGCTGCCGCCCACCACGATGCGGGCGCCGGCCGCCACC
>LADQ01000104.1 GCA_000961635.1 Hoeflea sp. BRH_c9
GCGCCGCCGCGTCCATCGGAATTGAGCGAACCGCCATGGCCGGGCAGGTCGACGGTAATGATGCGGACGCTCTCCGGCAGGCCAGCCTTCACCGCGTCCCAGCCCGAACCGTCGCCGCCAAAGCCGTGCAGCAGCACCAGCGGCGCGCCGGTTCCGGGCCCGGTAAATTCCATATGCAGGGCCGTCATGGCTCTCTCCCCGATGTTCTAAAGCAAGCCGCCGCGCTTGATGGGGCGCGGCGGTCATTTTATCTGATGTCAGTTCTTTTCCGCCGCCAGCGCCCGGTTGGCCGCCGACACCACCGCCTCGAGCGAGGCCGCCACGATATTGGTGTTGACGCCCGCGCCATAGAGTTTGCCCGAGGGCGTTTCCATCTGCATGTAGCAGATCGCCGCCGCATTGGAGCCGTGCTGCAGCGAATGCTCGGAATAGTTCGCCACCGTCAGCTCGATGCCGAGATAGGTCGACAGCGCGTTGACGAAGCCGTCGATCGGCCCGGTGCCCCGGCCCTCTATGCGCCTGGTCTCGCCCCGATCGGTGATCTCCGCCGAGACGATCCGCACACCCTTGGCGTTGGGATCGGTGTGGGTGTGGTGATCGACATAGCTGAGCCGCGCGCCGGGCTGGCTGACATAGATCTCCATGAAGCTGTCATAGATCCGCTTCGGCGGCAGCTCGACGCCCTCTTCATCGGTGATGTGCTGGATTTCCTCGCGGAATTCCACCTGCAGATTGCGCGGCAGGTCGAGTCCGTAATCCTCCTTCAGGATATAGGCGATGCCGCCCTTGCCCGATTGCGAGTTGATCCGGATGATCGCCTCGTAGGAGCGGCCGACATCGGCCGGGTCGATCGGCAGATAGGGCACTTCCCATTCCGGCTTGTTGGCCTGGCGCAGCGCCTTCATGCCCTTGTTGATCGCATCCTGGTGCGAGCCGGAAAACGCCGTATAGACCAGTTCGCCGACGTAAGGGTGCCGCTCGGGGATCTTCATCTCGTTGGAATATTCAAACACCGCCTTGATCCGCTCGATGTCCGAACAATCGAGCTCGGGGTCGACCCCTTGGGTGAACATGTTGAGCGCCAAGGCAACCACATCGACATTGCCGGTGCGCTCGCCATTGCCGAACAAGGTGCCCTCGACCCGGTCGGCGCCCGCCATCAGCCCCAGTTCGGTGGCGGCGATGCCGGTGCCGCGGTCATTGTGCGGATGCAGCGAGATCAGCACATTCTCGCGGTTGTCGATATGCCGGCACATCCACTCGATCTGGTCGGCATAGATGTTGGGCGTCGCCATTTCCACCGTCGACGGCAGGTTGAGGATCAGCTTGTTCTCGGGCGTCGGCTTGATGATGCCGATCACCGCATTGGAGATCTCCAGCGCCACGTCCAGCTCGGTGCCGGTGAAGCTTTCCGGCGAATATTCGAAGCGGAAATCGCCGCCGGCCTTCTCGGCCATCTCCTTGATCATCTTCGCCGCATCGACAGCGATCTGCTTGATCCCGGCCACATCCTTGTCGAACACCACGCGGCGCTGCAGTTCCGATGTCGAATTGTAGAAATGCACGATCGGCCGCTTGGCGCCCTTGAGCGCTTCGAAGGTGCGGGTGATCAGCTCCGGCCGGCACTGCACCAGCACCTGCAGCGACACATCGTCGGGCACGCCGCCCTGTTCGACGCACCAGCGGGCGAAGTCGAAATCGGTCTGCGAGGCCGAGGGAAAGCCGATCTCGATTTCCTTGAAGCCCATGTCGAGCAGCAGCTGGAACATCCGCGCCTTGCGGTCATGCCCCATCGGGTTGATCAGCGACTGGTTGCCGTCGCGTAAGTCAACCGAGCACCAGATCGGCGCCTTTTCGATGCGCCTGGACGGCCAGGTCCGGTCGGGAAGATCGATCAGCGGATAGGCGTGGTATTTTTCGGCTGCCTTCGGCATGCCCTTCGGTCCGGAAGAAATATGTGCGGTCATGAGTGTCTCTCGTTTCCTGGCCCAGTCCCGGGAGCCGCGTCCTACAGCGCCGTGCGTTTTGGCAAACGCACAAAGGACGCTGTAGCACTTTAAGCTGCTGCATAATTCCTCAAATCGAATGCGATTTGAGGAATTATGCAGGAGCGACGTCAACCGGCCTCAAGCCGTCATGTTGCATTCAGGAAAAAATGTAAAGTCGAGAGAGGAGCAGGAGAGCCACGCGGCGGTTCGACCGCCGGACGCTCCTCAACGAGCCCGGCGATCGCCACTAAGTGCGAGAAGCAGAAGGCCGCCGAGCCGCGCATGCGCCACCGCCGCCGCTGTGAAGCGGGCAAATGACGACTGGTCCTGGCGCGAGGTCGGGTTCATGGGCGGATAAATACAGCGGGCGGGGCGGGATGGCAAGGGGGTGAGCCGCGAGTTGCAGTCTCGCGCTATTCGTACTTTCCATAACGCAGCAGAATCTGGTATGATTTAATCACACTGCGTGGCGTGCTGTTGAAAGGAAGACCAATCATGGACAAACGAACAATCAGCCTTCCCGATGAGCATGCGAGCTATATCGACCAGAAAGTCAGTTCTGGCGACTACGCCTCGGCAAGTGAGGTCGTTCGCGCGGGGCTTCGCGCTCTGCAGGAGCGAGACCGCGCTGTTGAAGACTGGCTCCGCAACCAGGTTGCGCCAACCTATGATGCAATGATTGCCGACCCGTCGCGCGGTATTCCGGCCAGTTCTGTTTTTGATGATATTCGCGCCCTGCACGCAGAAAAGACAAAAGGCTCCGCGTGAAACCGCGCGACATTGTCTTTGCGCCGGAAGCACGGGCGGATTTGTTGTCGCTTTATGAATGGATCAGCGTCAAGGCGAGCCCCCATGTCGCGATGACCTATATCGACCGAATCGAACGCTATTGCAGCGGCTTCGATCTGGCGTCACAGCGCGGTCACGCCCGCGATGACATTCGACCAGGCCTGCGCAAAATCGGCTTCGAGAGGCGCGTCACCATCGCATTCACGGTCACAGATCAAGCCGTCACCATCCTGCGCCTGTTTTATGGCGGGCAAAATTGGGAAGAGGATGTGTGACAGGAATCAGCTCCGTCCTTCCCTGCTTGCCGAGCAGATAGCCGCTCAAAGATCGACATCCCGCATCACGGACGGATCGCGCCCAAGCTCGATCCCGCCTGGAGCCGACATCAGAAACTCGCCGAAATTCGCCTGCGGCTTGGTCATGGCTTTCCGCGCCGCATCGGCGGCTTCGACGCTAACCAGAACAGCCGCCGGTTTGCCATGCCGGGTGATGGTGATGAACTCGCCCGAGGCCGCCTCATCGACCAGCGCCGCGAACTTGGCCTTGGCATCCGTCATACTGACGATGGACATGGGCGCCTCCCTTATTGTGGCTCGACACTGAGCAGACGATACAGCCGCTTGCAGACTGTTGGAAAGACCCCTCCCCAACCCCTCCCCACAGGTGGGAGGGGCTTCGCGCGCCTCTGGTTCGGTGCCCAAAATAACCAAAGCCGCCAAGAATTGAGATTTCGATGGCGCAATAGCGAGCACGGCTGGGTCAAGCTCCTCCCCCTTGTGGGGAGGGGTTGGGGAGGGGTTTATCTGCGAACCTCCGGGCTGCCTAAGGTGCGCTGAGCCTGAAACTCTCGACCGCGGCGCGGATGCGTTTTTCGCCGGTGGCGTCGCCGAGGAAGTGGAAGCCGACCACCGTGAAGGCGCGCTTCTTGTTGACCACATAGGCCGCGACGCTGCGCACGGTGGCGCCGCTGATTTCGCCCTGGTACTCGCGCAGGATCCCCGGCGTCTTGGCGAGACCGACGCCGGGATGGCTGGCCTCGGGCACCGCCAGGCGGTCCTTCATGAAGAAGATCTTGTCGGCCAGCACCAGTTCCCAGGCGTTGGCATAGTCCTTCACCGTGGAGGACTTGCCGAGGTCGACCACGAAGACGAGCACGCCTTCGACCCGGTCGGGATGCTGCATGTCGACGGAATAGGGTTCGGACTGGTCGGTCTTGTTCGACCAGATCGATGGCACCGCGATCCAGAAGTCACGATCCGTGTTGTGCCGCCAGATCAGCGTGTCCTCGCTGCCCGGACCTGGATCGACCGGGGCGTCGTCGTCTGTCTCTGCGTTCTCTGTGGCGTCCGTGTCGTCCGCGCCGTCCGTCGTGGCGCCCGCGGGCGGTGTCGCCGGGTCCTCGAGCACAAGGGTGGCCGCGCAGTTCTGGAACACCCGCATGTGTTCGTCAAAGATTTCGTCAGGGGCGGAATAGGACATCAGCAGGAACACGCGCGGCGCCGTCACCACCATCTGGATATGGCGGAACGGACGCACCTGGCCCGCCGAGTCCGAAGTCGTGTAGCCGGCGATCAGGTAGGGCGCCTGCTGCGCGGCAATCGGGGCGGTGGCCTCGTTGAGGATGCGGCCGTCCGGCACCTCAAGCAGCTTTGCCCTCAGCATCTGAAGCTGCGCGACGGCGGTTTTCTCAGCCGTCAACTGCCGGTCGATCACCTGGACGATGATGGTGACGTGACGGGCGTTTGCGCTGGTGAAGATACGGTCCAGGTTCTTGGCCTGATCAAATGACCAGTCCGACGGGAATTCGCAGGAGAACCCGGAAACATCCTTGTAGGTCCGGAAGCTGGTTTCCTGGGCCTGGGCAACATACGCGGCGGCGATCAGCAGGCACGCCGCCATCATCAGGCGCGTCAGGATATCTTTGGCTGGAGTAAGCATCGACCTCGACCCTCATATTGCGATCAGACGATATTGAGGGGTCAGTCGCGCCAAGTCATTGACCAGGGTCAATCCAGCGGCACAGCGGACGTGGCGCTGTTCCAGCTTTCGGCTGCCTCAGCGAATTCGATGGCTTGAGCCGCTCGCGTCGCCGCTGCAAGCCCCGGCAGGCGGGCAAAGCGCACTCAGTCCTGCGAAAGCCCCCCCTTTTTGACCAAATTCCCTTTTCTGCCTTGCTTGTGACACGGGATTTTCCTAATTGCCCCTGACGCCCGGGTCCGCGCGCCCGCGTGCAAACGCCCCTTTCCCGTGACAGCCAGGATGGATGAGAGCTTGATCCAGACGCCGTATTATCTGATCGACAAGTCGAAACTGCTGATCAACATGGAAAAGATCGCCCGCCTGCGCGAAGCGTCCGGCGCCAAGGCGCTGTTGGCGCTCAAATGCTTCGCCACCTGGGGCGTGTTCGATTTCATGGCCGACTACATGGACGGCACCACCTCGTCGTCGCTCAACGAGGTGCGGCTTGGCCGGCAAAAATTCGGCAAGGAGACCCACGCCTATTCGGTGGCCTATGCCGATCACGAGATCGACGAAGTGGTGTCTTACGCCGACAAGATCATCTTCAATTCAATCAGTCAGCTCAATCGCTTTGCGGGCCAGTCCGAAGGCGTCATCCGCGGGCTGCGGCTCAATCCCGGCGTCTCGTCCTCGACCTTCGATCTGGCCGATCCGGCCCGGCCGTTTTCGCGGCTGGGCGAATGGGATCTCAAAAAGGTCGAGCCGGTGATGGAGATGATCTCCGGCTTCATGATCCACAACAATTGCGAAAACAGCGATTTCGCGCTGTTCGACCGGATGCTTGGCGACATAGAGGGCAAATTCGGGCCGCTCTTGAAGAAGGCCGAATGGGTCAGCCTCGGCGGCGGCATCCATTTCACCGGCGCGGACTACCCGCTGGAAAAATTCGCCGAGCGGCTGAAGCGCTTTGCCGGCCAATACGAAGTGCAGGTCTATCTCGAGCCCGGCGAGGCCGCGGTCACCCGCTCAACGACGCTGGAGGTCACCGTGCTCGACACGCTCTTCAACGGCAAGCACCTGGCGATCGTCGACAGTTCCATCGAAGCCCACATGCTCGATCTGCTGATCTACCGCGAGAGCGCCAAGATCGAACCCAACACCGGCGACCACCGCTATATGATCTGCGGCAAGTCGTGCCTCGCCGGCGATATTTTTGGCGAATTTGATTTCCCGGCCGAGCTGAAGATCGGCGACCGCATTTCGGTGCAGGACGCCGCCGGTTACACAATGGTCAAGAAAAACTGGTTTAACGGCGTGCAAATGCCGTCAATCGCCATCCGCGAACTGGATGGCAGCCTCAGAACGGTCCGTGAATTTGATTACGCGGATTTCGAACACAGCCTCTCGTAAGGCATCTGACGATTGGACATAGGAGTTAGTCCCCCATCATGAAGAAGAACGTCCTCATCATCGGCGCCGGCGGCGTCGCGCAAGTTGTCGCCCACAAATGCGCCCAGAACAACGACGTGCTCGGCGACATCAACATCGCCTCGCGCACCAAGGCAAAGTGCGACGCCATCATCGCCTCGATTGGCGAGAAGAACGCCATGAAACAGCCCGGCGTGCTTGCCGGTCATGCGCTTGACGCCTTCGACATCGAGGCCACCAAGGCGCTGATCAAGGCGACCGGATCACAGATCGTCATCAATGTCGGCACCTCGTTCCTCAACATGTCGGTGATGCGCGCCTGCATCGACACCGGCGCCGCCTATATCGACACCGCCATCCACGAAGAGCCGGGCAAGATCTGCGAGACCCCGCCATGGTACGGAAACTACGAGTGGAAGCGCGCTGACGAATGCGCCGAGAAAGGCATCACCGTCATCCTCGGCGCAGGCTTCGACCCGGGTGTCGTCAATGCCTATGCCAAGCTCGCCAAGGACGACTACTTCGACAAGGTCACCGATGTCGACATCGTCGACATCAACGCCGGCAGCCACGGCAAGTACTTCGCCACCAATTTCGACCCGGAAATCAATTTCCGCGAATTCACCGGCGTGGTCTATTCCTGGCAGAACGGCGCATGGCAGACCAACAAGATGTTCGAGATCGGCAAGACCTACGATCTGCCGGTGGTGGGGCCTTCAAAAGCCTATCTCTGCGGCCATGACGAGGTGCATTCGCTGGCCAAGAACATGGATGGCGCCGATGTGCGCTTCTGGATGGGCTTTGGCGACCACTACATCAATGTCTTCACCGTGCTCAAATCGATCGGCCTGTTGTCCGAACAGCCGGTCAAGCTCGCCGACGGCACGGAAGTGGTGCCGCTGAAACTGGTCAAGGCCTGCCTGCCCGATCCGGCGTCGCTGGCGCCAGGCTACACCGGCAAGACCTGCATTGGCGATTTCGTCAAGGGCACCAAGGACGGCAAGGACCGAGAGGTCTTCATCTACAACGTCGCCGACCACAAGGACGCCTACAATGAAGTGGGCTCCCAGGGCATTTCCTACACCGCCGGCGTGCCGCCGGTTGCAGCCGCCATGCTGGTCGCCAGCGGCGAATGGGATATCAGGCGCATGGCCAATGTCGAGGAGCTCGATCCCAAGCCGTTCCTCAACATTTTGAACCACAACGGCCTGCCGACCCGCATCAGGGACGAGAACGGCGACCGCGCGCTCGATTTCTCCTGATCAATACCAGCGCCACGGCGCCCTGGGAGAGTGACACTGCAAAGCCCCTGCCGGGCATTGACCGGCGGGGGCACTTTTGTGCTGGCGGGGCCGCCGTTCGCCTGCCTGGACGCGAATAGAGCATCTAAAGAACGCACCACCAAAATTTGTCACTAAAATATTAATGGTTTTGCATGGTTTCGCGGGTTCTATGCAAGCTGGACCAATGAAGGCTCCAGGCGAAGGTGCGGGTGCAAGAGTGAAGCTTGATTTTTCAGCTACGGGCAAGGCCAGGATCATCGCTGGCACAGTGGTCGGCACGCTTTTCTGCATCGCGGCGACGATTTTCGTCGATTCCTACAATTTCCCAAATCTGACGGAGTCCGAGCTGAGACGTGCGCTGATGATCGACACCCTGCTGCCGGCCGGATTGGCGGTGCCATTGCTGTTCCTGCTGCTGCACAAGATGCGGCAATTGTCGATCGCTCACCGCGACATCAGCATCATCGCCACGACCGACAGTCTGACAGCGGTCCTCAATCGCGGCGCATTCAAGATGCTGGTCGACGCCTATCTGGAACAGGCCGTCAAGCAGCCGGCGCAAGCAGCCGGGGCATTCCTTGTCATTGACGCCGACCATTTCAAATCGATCAATGACCGCTATGGCCATCAGTGCGGGGATGACGCCTTGCAGCTCATCGCCCGGTCGATCCAGAGCTCGCTCAGGCTCGGCGATATCGTCGGGCGGATCGGCGGCGAGGAATTCGGCGTCTTCCTGCCAAAGGCGGGCCTCGATCAGGCAGGCATTGTGGCCGAACGGATTCGAGCGCAAATCCGTGAAATCGAATTCCCGCCGGCCACGAAAAAACATGTGCTTTCCGTCAGCGTCGGCGGCGTGTCCTTCGGCGGACAAACTGTCTACGACGACCTGTTCCGTGTGGCCGACCAGTGCCTTTACTCGGCCAAGGCCAGGGGCCGGAACCGGGTCATCTTCGAGCGCATGGCGGCCTGAAACGTCTTGCGATGACCGGGGCCTGCCGCCGTTCCTGCGGAAAACCCGATTGCCGCTCCAAGCGCTGGAACCGCTCTCACCTCTTGTGCCGGTACACCAGCACCTCCGGACCCGGTCGCTCCGCATCCGTCTCGATCTCGGCGCCCAGCCGTTCAGCCAGTCTGCGGGAACGGAAATTTTCGGGGGCGATATGGCTCACCAGCGTCTTGAGCCCGCGGACCTCAAAACCCCAGTCGCGCAAGGCCCGCGCCGCCTCAAAGGCATACCCCCTGCCCTGGGCCTCCGGATAGACCAGCCAGCCCAGCTCATGCTCGGGAAACAGCGGTCCGTGATTGATGCCGACCTGGCCCAGGCAAGCCCCGGTGTCCCGGCTCTCCAGCATCAGCGCGCCGTGCCCCATCAGCGGCCATTGCGCCAGATCATGACAAAACAGGCCCCAGGCGTCAGCCAGAGTGTGAGGCCCTTCCATATGGACGGCATGATCGGACATCATCAGGCCCGCATAGGCCGGCCAGTCGGCCATGGTCTGCTGCCTGAGCAGCAGCCGTTCGGTCTCAAGCGTCGGAATCAAAGGTCGGGCCTCCCATTTTTATCAAGCACAGGTCGCAAAACATAATCGTTTTCCGGATCTATACGCTAGAATGCTGTTCTGTAAGCCTGTACTCAACACATCACGGCGCAATGCAACAGGCCCAGTCCGCATTGTCACCAAACCCAGCCCGCGCAATTATCGGGGTATTGCCGCATGAAAGCCATAGACGATGCCGCGTGATTACTCAGCTTTCCTCTCACCCGCCGCCGGGCGGGAGAGCCCGGCCCAGCCGGATCCGCTGCTGCGACGGCTTGGCTGGCAGCCCTTCTTCGCCCAGCAGATCAGCGTCGACCAGTTGATCGAAACGCCGCCGGTCAGGGTGACCGAGGTGCACCGCAGCGGGCTGCGCATCCTGGGCGACGGCATCGACATGGTGGTGCCGCCCCGGGCCGACACCACCGTGGGCGACTGGCTGCTGCTCAATCACGATCTGCCGAGCTCAAGCCAGCTGCTCGAACGCAAGAGCCTGATCAAGCGCCGCGCCGCCGGCCACGACCGCTCGATCCAGCTGATCGCCGCCAATATCGACACGGCCTTCATCGTCACCTCCTGCAATCTCGATTTCAACGTCGCCCGGCTGGAGCGCTACATTGCGCTGGCCTTCGATGCGGGCGTCACCCCGGTGATCCTGCTGACCAAGGCCGATCTGTGCAAGGACCCTTCCCCCTATGTGAAGGACGCCGAGGCGATTTCCGCCGATGTCGCCGTGCTGACGCTGAATGCCAAGAGCGACGAGCCGAAATCGAAACTGGCGCCATGGTGCAAGCCTGGCCAGACGGTGGCGTTTCTGGGCTCCTCCGGCGTCGGAAAATCGACGCTGACCAACGCGCTGTCGGGAACCGATTCCGCCGCCACCCAGGACATCCGCGAGGATGACGCCAAGGGCCGCCACACCACCTCGCACCGCCAGCTTCACCTCCTGCCCGATGGCTGCGCCGTGCTCGACACGCCGGGCGTGCGCGAGTTGCAACTGACTGAAGCCGAGGCCGGCGTGGCGGAGGTGTTTTCCGATCTCGACGCGCTGTCGGCCACCTGCCGCTTCACCAATTGCCGGCATGTGAGCGAACCCGGCTGCGCCGTGCTGGCCGCGATCGAGAGCGGAGCCATTGACGAGGCGCGGCTGGGGCGCTGGCGCAAGCTTGTCGCCGAAGACCAGCACAACACCGCAAGCCTGGCCCAGAGGCGCTCGAAGGACAAGGCTTTCGGCAAAATGGTCAAGCAGGCCAAGAAGCACAAATCGAAATAGCGGTTACAAAAATACCCCCGCCGGCACGCACCGGCGGGGGCTTGACTGGTCAGCGAAGGCGGTGGATCAGATTTCGCTCTGGCTGGTGATGATCTTGCCGACGAGGCCATAATCCTTGGCCTGTTCGGCCGAGAGCCAATAGTCCCGTTCGGTGTCGGCGGCGATCTTTTCCACCGTCTGGCCGGTGGCCTTGGCGAAGATCCTGTTGAGCCGCTCGTTCATCTTGATGATTTCGCGCGCCTGGATCTCGATGTCGGAGACCATGCCGCGGGTGCCGCCCGAGGGTTGATGCAGCAGGAAGCGGGTGTTGGGCAGGCACAGGCGCTGCTCTTTCGGCACCGAGACATAGATCAGCGCGCCGGCCGACGCCACCCAACCGGTGCCGATGATCCAGACCTTGGGCTTGATGAAGCCGATCATGTCATGGATCGAATCTCCCGATTCGACATGGCCGCCGGGCGAATTGACGAAAATCCGGATGTCCTCATCGCTTGCCGCCGCCAGCGCCGCCAATTGGGCGCAGACCTTGTGCGCCAGTTCCTGGGTAATGCCGCCATAGATGAAGATCGAACGCGATTTGAACAGGTTGGCTTCCGCTTCCTTGCCCAACGGCAGTTCTGTCGTCTTTTCGTCTTCGTCGCTCATAAGCCAGTCTCCGTGTGTTTGCATGCTTGCCAGATAGTACGATCCGGCCCGCGAAACAATGGCGCAGAGCGAAACGGCTCTCAACAAGCAAACGGCGCAACGTGAAAACGCTGCGCCGTGTGGCGTCAATTGGACTGCGCGGACCCGGGATCAGATCCGGCACTCATCATGTGAAGACGTATCAGCCCTGAGCGACAGCCCGATCGCCGCCCTGTTCGGGCCGCGGACGGCGGTCGCCGCC
>LADQ01000272.1 GCA_000961635.1 Hoeflea sp. BRH_c9
AGAATATCTGCTGGACACGATGTAATAGATCACTCACTTTGTAAAGCGTCCATTTCACCAAAAATCGGACCTATTTGGTGTTTTTAACATATCAACGCTATCAAAGGAGAAGAAATTCGCCTAATAAGTGAGTAATCACTTTTTCGAGGTTTCTCCAATGTCCCGCGCAAAACACCTGCCCACCGAAGAACGGCGCAACGAAGCTGTCGTGGCCGTCATAGAGCTCGCTGCCGCAAAGAACCCCGAGGACATCACCACCACGGCCATCGCGGGGCGGATGAAACTCAGTCAGGGTGCACTGTTCCGGCATTTTCCGACCAAGGACGCCATCTGGCGCGAGGTGATGCACTGGGTATCCGATCGCCTGCTTGAACGAATCGACAAGGTTGCCGGCGGCGAGTCCGATCCGGTCGCCGCGCTGGAGGCGATGTTCATGGCGCACATTGCCTTTGTGGCCGAACACCCCGGCGTGCCGCGGATCCTGATGGGGCAGCTCCAGCGTACCGGGTCAACTCCGGCCAAGCAGGTTGCGCATACCCTGACCTCGAACTACGCCATCCGGCTTCGCCGCATATTGGCGGCAGGCAGAAGTTCCGGCGCCCTGCCCGCCGGCCTCGACGACGCTGCAGCGGCGACCCTTTTTCTCGGCATGATCCAGGGCTTGGTGGTGCAGGCGCTAATCAGTGGCGACCAGGACCAGATGCGGGTCGATGCCCCGCGGGTTTTCGCGATCTATCGCGCCGGCCTCAAACATGATGTGACCAAAGCGGAAGAAAGAGGTTGACCTTGTCGTTCACCAGCGGGCCAGAAGATATAATCAGGGCAGTTCAGCTTGATCGCGCCATTTGGGGTACCGCTCGTGCGACCAATGCTGGTGTCACTGTGAAGAATTACCGCCAGGGAGACGGCGACTTCCACCGTACGACTGCGGCAAGGGCGAAACGGCTGTTTGCTTGATAATTCCTGACCTATACGCAAGACCATCTACTCATCATCCGCACGCCGGATGGCGTTGACCACGAGTAATCGGCACTGTGGCTCGTCTTTTACCAGCTAACCCGCCTTGCGCCGTCTCATAAGCGCTGGGGCAAAAACAACCGCGAAACCGCAGAATGCGGCCATCCATGCGAATGCCGCGATATGCAGCACAAGGCCCGTATGGCTGTCAGTCATGGCTGCCAGAATGCGTACAGTCGCCGCGACCAGCACCGCCATCAAAATGAAGGTGATAGCAGGCCGGGCGCGCAACGCCTGGCCGGTATGACCCAGCGAAGCCCGCACCATCATCGCCAACGTCATGCCGCCAACCGCGCCGACGCCGAGCGCATGGACGCCGGCAAGCGGCGAGACATGCTCCGGCAGGACTATGGCTGCAGCGATCAGTGCAAATCCGATGGGCACGAACAGATAACCGGCATGCAGGATCCAGACCAGCGGATCGCGCAAGGTCCGATCGCCCGCCCAACGCCCGAGCCGGATGAATTGCAGCAGAGCCGCCAGCGCCATGACAGCGGCCGTCATTTCTGCTTCCGGACGTAATGTCCACAAGGCCAAGGCAGCGACCGCGACTGCAATCGACAAGACATCAAAGCGCGAAAAGGCCGCAGGCAGCCGCCCGGGATTTTCGCGCACCAGCCAATTCCGGGTGAAACTTGGTATGACGCGCCCGCCGATCAGCATGATCAGTGTTATGGCAGCCAGAGCGGCCAGTCTGCGGCTGATATCGGACACGCCATTAAAATGCGCCTCCAGATGAAAGCTGATATTGGCGCCCGCGAGGACCAGCAATGGCAACAGCACCTTCAGATTGCGCCAATTTGCGCCTGCGATGATTTCGCGCGCGATCACCATGGCGACCGCAAACAGAAAGGCGACATCCACTGCCATCGCCGTCACCCAGCCGATATCTGCTGAAAAAGTGACCGCCAGGCGTCCCGCCAGCCAAAGCAGGACCAGAACCAGCAGGCCATTTCCCTGCAGGGGCATCCGGCCTGTCCAGTTTGGCACCGCGGTAAACAGGAACCCGGTGACAATCGCCGGCAGGAACCCGAAAAACAGCTCATGCACATGCCAATCGACCGGTGCAAACAGCGTCGACAACGCCAGGTCACCGTAAAACTGTGGCAGCCAGAGCAGGATCGACAGACCGGAATAGAGCGCCCCGAGCAGAAAGAATGGACGAAACCCATAGCTCAGGATTGCCGGGCCGGTGTAGGGGCGTGTTCGCGGGATTGCCATGTTTTTCGGGATCCATGTCAGGAGACTTCGAGAGCGCCCTCCGGGTTGCCTTCGCGCTTGCCAATCCCTAACAGATCAGCAATTCACAACGTTGCGCTGTCGCAACCTGGAGATAAAAGCTTGAATCGTCTTGACGCCTCGCTTCTTGCGGATCTGCCCCCCTTCGCAGGGATGAGCAGGGCCTCGCTGGATGACATGCTCGCTCGCGCCGCTTCCTTCCGGCACTCCAAAGGCACCCATATTTTCCGGGAGGGCGAGGAAGCGCTATCGTTCTATCTGCTTCTTGATGGATACGTACGCGTGATCAAGCACACGCCCGTCGGCGAACAGGTAATCGTCCGGCATATCGCGACTGGCGAACTGCTCGGAATCGCGAAAGCGATGGGCCGAGATACCTATCCGGCAAACGCCATTGCGGCGGTTGATTGCGTCCTTCTTGCTTGGCCATCTCATACGTGGGAGGTCATTGTTGCAGCACATCCGGGTTTTGCCACCAACACCTATGCCATGATCGGCAACCGATTGATCGACACCCAGGAACGGGTCGTTGAAATGGCCACCGAGCGGGTTGCACAAAGGGTGGCCAACGCCATTCTCAACCTTGCCCGGGAAACCGGGCGCCAGACCGATGAGGGCATTCTGATAGATTTTCCGATCTCCCGACAAGACATATCAGAAATGACCGGGACGACGATTCACACGGTATCCCGTCTGCTCAGTGGCTGGGATTCGAAAGGGTGGATCAAGGGCGGACGTCAGAAGATTACCCTGGTTGATGGACAGAAGCTGACGATGGTTGCATCCGCACGCGACTGATATCGTTCATGCGGAGGGGCATGATCGACATCGGCAGGATCTTCATTTTCTCTAGTAAACAGATCAGGCGACTTTGCCATAGGTGCGCCCGGATTGGTCCAAATAGGCATCGAAGGATGCGGCAACCGCCCTGATAACGAAACGCTGCTCTCGAGCTACCCGGATGAACCCATTTTGAATATCTATCACGCCATCGTTGGCGAGCATCTTGAGGCGGGCATTACCGGTAAGTAAAATTCCTGCATCAAAACCGTGATCGGCACAGATCTCCGGCACATCTACCTCGAAATCGCACATCAATCGTTCTATAATCGCAGCTCGCAAGCGATCCTCCGCCGTTAAGCGGTACCCCTTGGTGGTGGCCAACTGTCCTGCAGCAATTCGTTTCGTATAAAGCCCCAACGGGACTTCATTCTGGATATACCCCTCTCGCATATGACCTATCGCAGAGGCCCCAAAGCCGATAAGGGTTTCGCAGGTATCTGTTGTGTATCCCTGAAAATTCCGGCGCAGTCTACCGCTGGCCTGGGCCGTCACAAGTTCATCGCTCTCCAATGCATAATGATCAAGTCCGATGCGGCGATAGCCGGCGGACATCAAAGTTCTTGCGATAGCTTCGGCTTGTTGGTCGCGCTGATGGGCGTTGGGCAAGGTTGCCTCATCAATCATCCGCTGGTGCTTCTTGAAGGAGGGGATATGAGCATATCCGAACACTGCAAAGCGGTCGGGCCGTAACGCGATCGCCTGTTCGGTCGTCTTGATACATGACGAAACAGTTTGAAGTGGGAGGCCGTAGATGAGGTCGAAATTGATATTTGCAACGCCAGCTGTTCGCAATGCTGTTACAGCGCCTGCAGTTTGCTCAACGCTCTGGATTCTGTTGATCGCCCGCTGGACCGCCGGGTCAAAGCTTTGTACTCCGAGGCTTGCGCGTCCGGCACCGCTGTGGCCAAGCGCCTGTGCCATTTCGTCAGAGAGTGTGCGCGGATCGATTTCGACCGCAATTTCCGATCTGGATGAAAACACGAAGTTCTCACGCAACAGATACATGAGATCGATGAATTCTTGCGGTTGCATTATCGTTGGGGTGCCGCCCCCGAAATGAACATGGTCGATTGTCAGCAGCTGACAGGTCTTGGTGGCGACCAGTTGGATTTCTCTCCTGAGCGTGTCGAGATAGTCGACGATCGGCTGGTCCTTTTTGCTGATGGTTGTGTGACAGCCACAATACCAACACATCGACCGACAAAAGGGGATGTGGAGATAGAGCGAAACTCCCGTCTTCGCCGCTGTGCCCGCAAGCCAGCCTTCATAATCCAAAGCGTCGACGCTTGTGGAGAATTGGGGTGCGGTCGGATAGCTCGTGTAGCGAGGAAGCCGTGCTTCACCGTATTTCTCGAGAATGGTCGACTTCATGGACAATCCAGTTCTGCATTTTTGGAATTGATGTTCGACTACGCCCACTGGACAATACGTTCTTTGCGCAAGGCCAAACAGTTTGACTTCGTTCCACATGCCGCCTCCGGCGTTCAATGTCTTGAACGGCTGACCTGTACAGCCCTGGCCCACAAGCCGGAACGCTGCTTTTGGCCGGCAGAGCAACCATCCAACAGAGTTCATCGAACCGTTCGCTGTGATTTCAGTGTCCCAGCGAGGAACTCCGTGTCACGTGGCAGCCTTCCCTCGCAGGCATCAAACGCGGCGGTTCACTTACGGTTGCTTCAGTCGCATGCAACGACAAAATCGTGACTTGTGCTGCGCGCCCTTGAAATCATTGGGCTCGCGCCCGGGAATGGAAATCTCCAGCAAGACGCCGGACAGGTGGATAGCCGGTTTTGATGGGAAGAAGCACAGCTGAGGCTGAAGCGGCAGCCTGTTTGACCGTAATGTGGCCGCAAGGGCGAAGCGGCTGTTCATCGCAGGTTCTCCGATACGCGGGAAGCGAGTAAACAATGATCCACTCCCGGCCTCATGACAAACCCACATACGCCATCGCGCTCGATGATTAACTCGGACCGCCGGCATACCCTACCGTCCGGCGGCGATATCAGAGCGTTTTTCAGTTCAGGTCGGAAATGTGGGCGTGTGCATGGTCAGCGTCGGCGGCGCCGATTGCGTGAACTCTTGTTCCGGGAGCATGATATCGGCAAGTGTGTAGGCATCGAATGTCGCGACAAAAGCGGTCAACGCCTTGTTGAAAAGCTTGGGCAGTCGGCAGTGGCTTGATATCAGACACTGATTGGCAGGCGTAAAACATTCCACCAGAGCAAAATCCGTCTCTGTTGCCCGGAGGACCGCGCCGAGATTGATCTCTTCGGGACGTCGGGCCAGCATGAACCCGCCCGAGCGGCCGCGAACACCGCGCAGATATCCAGCTTTGGTCAGCCCGTTGACGACTTTCATGAGATGGGCCTTCGAGATTCCGTAGATCCGGGCCGTTTCCTCGATCGTCACCAACCTGCCGCCGACGGCTCCCGCATACATGAGCACGCGCAAGGCATAGTCGGAATAAGTAGTCAGCTTCATGATAATTCCCGATACTGATGTTCCGTTGCATCTCGCAGCAGACCTGCCTCGAACAAGGCCCCGTCATTATTTACGATCCATGCCCACATTAATGCACGTTCGCCACAGTGTCGCCTGAGCAGATCATGCACGCGGCGGCGGCGTTGACTCGCCAGCTGTCACACAAACACCATGACCACGATCGCGCCGAGCACTATCAGCACAAGCCCGGCGATCAGCATTGGCAGAAGCGTGTGCTCCGGGTCGATGTCGCGCGTCTCATAGGTCAGCGGTTCGTTTGGTTTGGACTTGTCTTCGGTTTCAGTCATGATTCGATCTCCTTGATTATCCTCAGCGTGTCGGGCCTGTCGCATCAGGTAAAACCGCTGTCTCGGCGCGATGGGCGGCAATCGCCATCCAGTCCCGCAACAGTCCCTGATCCACCTTGGAAAACCGCGCGCGAAGCTTCAGGTCATCAAATGTGTCGTCACAATGCATGTGATCGAAGTCATCGCGGACAAGCAATTCAAAACGCGCCCAAGCCGCATCTGTTTCGGGTCCAATGTGCTGCACGACTCCATTGGAAGCCACGTAAAGACCGTCTTTCGCATGGCTCATTGGAGTTCTCCTTGCGATTTGGTTTCCTGGTTTCACGCGTTGCCTCAAGCGTCATGGCCATGACGCCCATATCGCTGGACAAGCCTGTGTTTAACGACATGAAGGCAATTTCCGAGGGATCAAGCCGCGGCTCGCGTGTCCACGCATTCCACCTATCTAAATCGGCGCCAAGCCCGACTGGTCGATGGCGGGTACCCTGTCCGATGCTGAACTTGTCCACAGTGAAGAGGTCGGATTTGTTTGCAGAATTGCTCATCGAAATGATCCCTGCGCAGCGGCGGTACAAGCTGAGTCAAGGTTGTCATCTCCATGAGATTGAGCAGCCTCATGCAGCGCCTGGACATGGGCCTGCAGACGGACAGTTGGACCGGGTGGCAGGAGTCTTTCCAACACGGAACAGAAATACGGCTTGAGGATGCGCCCGGTAACGCCACGCTCGGCACAGAGAAGATCGAGGATGTTGGCTTCAAGCCTGGACAGACCAGCCGGGACTGCGACGGGATCGAGTATGTTGTGCAAGGCGTGCTCGATGTGATCCCAGCGCGCGCCCGAAATGTGGGTCATCACATTGTTGATGTGGCTGTGAGCCCGGAATGAAGCAACCAGGGCAAGCGCAAGCGCCTTTTGTTCGAGGTTCGCGGGCGGGGGCGCAATGTCTCCGTCAACAGCTCCCGCATCTGGACCGAGATCGGATCCGGCGCCAACAGGCTCATCGAAACTCTGGCTGCGGCTAGTCCCATCAAAGGCTTTGAAACACAGAGATCGCATCATGTTCATAGCTTGCTCCACTGACCTGACTGATCTCGTTTCATCGTAAGGGGTCAAAGACCGAGACGGGCCGAAGACCTGTAGCCAGATATCTAGATCATAAAAGATATATTGACAATGTATCTTTTAATCGAAACATTGGATCTGGTCGACGCGGCAGACGAATTCGCCGGTCAAAGCGACTAACAGGCGTAATGCTTGACCTGAGGACATGGAATACGTCGCCAATTTTCAGGAAAGGCGAGATGATGGGCAGGATTATATGAAGATCGAGTTCGGAGATGATGGCATTGTCATCGACGCAGCCCTTATCGCACCTCTGCTCAACGTGGCGCCAGCCGGCGTTCCAGGGTTGATGCGCGAGGGTGCGATCACCAGCCTGTGTGAGACCGGGATCGGCGAAGATGATGGGGAGTATCGGTTGAGTTTCTTCTACCTGGGCCGCCGCGTCCGCTTGAAGGTCAATGCGTCAGGAGAAGTTCTGCGTCGATCAATCGTCGATTATGGCGATATCCCGCTTCCGACGGCAATGCACCGGCCGGGCGGATGAAGTTTTCCGAGTTCACATGAACAATGAGTCTGCACAGAATTATTGCGGTCGACACCTCCCCACCGACGGGAGCCCGACATGAATCTTTGCACCGCTATTAAGCTCCCAGAAGCCGCACCTCTGAATCCGGACGCCGGTCTATTCGTCTTTCATGGCCGAAATCTCGCGGATGGCGTGAGTGAAGCGCGCCAGTGAATCGGAGGTTTTGCCGCGTGGCAACATCACCTCGATCAACTGAAAAACGCTGTCGTCTGCCATTGCCGTATCGAGCGCCTGTTTCAGTTCGGCGCAGGTCTGCACCCGCATGCCGCGCCCGCCCAGGGACGGGGCAATATCGGCATAGTGCCAGTCATCCAGATCGTGATATTTCTGGCCGGGTTGAAAGCCGCGCAGCATTTCCCAGCTTCGGTTATTGAACACAATCACGATGGGCGCCCAGCCATATTTCTGGCAATTGCCAATCTCCCATCCGGTCATCTGGAACGCACCATCCCCTACCAACACGATCGGGCGCTTCCCTGTGACGGCGGCCAGCGCAAGCCCCGCCGGCACGCCCATACCCATCGAGGCATAATAGCCCGGCGCAACGAATGCAGTGTCTGAAATTTCCAGCGCCGTGAACAGACAATCGCCAATATCGGCGGCAATCGGCATTGGCCCATGGGCACGAAACAGATCATTGATGGCAATGGCGATATGCGACGGCTCCAGCGGGGTGCTATCTTCGAGCAAGCCGGTAGCATAATCGCGCAAGGGGCGGGGCGCGGCGTGACCAAGAGGCGCGGCAAGCTCGGTCAGCGCGTCGATGAGTTCGTCGAGCGACACCTCAGGGTAAAGATGATGGCCAAAGACAACCGTACGGTCCAGCGCCCGGATCGATGCGCGCATATCGATATTGCGGCCGGAAACGCCGAAATTCGTATCGCTGACGATGACGCCCAGCATTAAGAGGCAGTCTGCGTTTTCGATGGTCCGGGCAATATTTTCGTCGCCCGCCGAGCCAAGATAGGTGCCCATCAGCGGCAAATCCTTGCCCACAAACAACCCTCGCCCCATAAAGCTTGTCGCAACGGAAATGCCCAGTTTCCGGCATAGCCCGGCAATTTTGTCTTCCAAACCATAGCGCCGCGCTTCGACACCGACCAGAACGGCGGGCGATTTCGCCGCAGCCAAACGAACCATGACCTCGCGCGCACAGGCCCGCGCAGCATCGTGGTTGGGTGGCGGTGGCGCAAAGGCAGGCACCTGCGCACAGGGCATGTTGACCAGATCACGGGGGATTTCGATATAGACGGGGCGCGACAGGCTTCGGGCGGCATCCAATATCCGCGCGATCTCACCCGGTGCTGTGGTCAGATCGTTTAGAATGCTCTGCGCGCAGGTCAGCTCACGAAAAATCTCGAACTGCGAATTCAGGGTTTTGACCTGATGATGCAAGCCAAGCCCCAGCGCACTTTCTTCGGCGCCCGGCCCGCCCGAAATAACGACCAGCGGTGATTTTTCGGCATAGGCCTGCGCCACTGCATTGACCATGTTCAGCGCACCCGCGCCATATGTCACGACCGCCACACCAAGCGTACTGCTGATCCGCCCGGCGGCATCAGCAGCATAGCCAACCGCGGGTTCGTGGCTGAGTGTGTGCCAAGGCAGGATTTCGCTTTCGGCCATGACCCTGAAAAATGGCAGCACAAAGTCACCCGGTATGCCGAAGATCCGGTCCGCACCGCGGTCTTTCAGCGCGTGAAGCAATGCAGTGGCGAGTGTTTCGGACATTATGACTTTCCTCGAATTTAGCTGTGGGGGCTGTCTTTTCAACGGCTTTGGCCGGACCTGCCCAACGTCCGCAAAAACGCAATAAACGTGACCAGCCACGCGACCATGGCGATATAGGAAAACGCGGTTGACAGTGGTTCGAGCACGAGGCCAGGGCCGTGGTGACCGTCGCCTGAAGCCTGATCGCAAGGGGCATGTCGCTTCATCCGGGTTCGCCCTATTCTTGCATTTCTAACGCCGTCCGGCGGTGATTCAGGTCAAACATCGTGAACAGAAGCTTCGAGCGCTCACCAGGGCCGCCAGAACCTCGGCTTCGCCGTCGGCCGCCGATACCCCGTCTGGCCGGACATCATGTCCGGCGTCCAAGGCGGATCATAGGTAACCGCCACTTCGGCTGCCTGCACACCCGGCACTGCCAGGGCGGCGCGCTGCACCCCGTCTTTCAGGTAGCCCACGGCCGGGCATCCCTGCGTCGTGGTGGTCATGACCACATGAGCCGTCGCGCGGTCGTCGACGGCCACGAAATAGATCAGTCCGAGATCGATCAGGTTCTCGCCCAGCTCCGGATCGATGACACCGCGCAGAGCGTCCCTGACTGCGTCAGCCAAGGACTGCCTGTCCTCCGGCCCCGGGGCGAGATTCATGACGCAGGCCCGATCCGCACCAGCAGGCGATAGGTGACGCCATCCGGATCGAAGCCGCCGCGCCACTCGTGGCCCCTTTCGGCAAGCTGCGGGAACAGGAAGGAGGGTTCACGGTCAAGCAGGACCTCCATCACTTCCCCCGGCAGCATCGCCTCTGCGGCGCCGAGCACCTTCACCATCGGCTCAGGCGGCATGAGTCCGCGGTTGTCGAGATGCATCAGCGGGCCTGGCCAGCGTGCGGAGGACACTTCTGGCGCCGTCGCCGCGGGTGCAACAGCGGGGGTGAACAGCACTTCCCAGTCACCGCCGCCGATCTCCCGGTCCTGGTGCGCGAAACCTTTCGAGCCGAGCGCCGCAAACAGCGGCACGGGCCGGAACGGCGCCAGCAAACGAAGGCCCTCGCCGGGGGCGAGCGACGTCACCGTCTCCATGATCCGGCCGAACGGCTCGCCTCCCGCCGCGAGGATCGGCCGGACGTCCAGCTCAACATAATGCGTCATGATCGTGCTCCTTTTCAGCGCCCGCCGGGGGCAAGAGAGTAAAACAGGGACGGCCGCAGGCTTCCTTCAGGAAACCGCCGGCTGCCATCCACGTCGCAGAGCATCCGCGCGCGGACCAGATGAACACCTATGGCAGCTGTCGCGACGAATGTGCCGGCGGCGGCCATGCGGAACCCGGTGGCGCTTCCGAGCGCCAGGGCGGATGTGGCCGCCCATGCCGAGGCAAAATACAGCACGAACCACGGCCACGCACTCGCCTCCCGGACAAGATCCTGAACCCGCGGCGTGGGCGCCCGGCCGAGGACCGGCCCGTAGCATTCGAGCCAGGTCATGAAGGGCACGATCTTGTATAGCTTGGCCAGTCCGAGGCCCGACAGCCATCCGAAGGCGGCCATGTAGACAGACGCGGCGAGCGCCGTTTCGGGTCTCCCCAGAGCCGCCAGAGCGAGCGGCAGCACCATCGCGAGCGCCAGCGAGACGAATGCGAGAGCCGCAACCTTCATGTTGAGCTCCGGATCCCGGCGCCTCCGCGCGCGATAGAAATTGACCACGTCGCGGCCGTATGAGATAGCGGCACCCGCGGCGGCGATCGCAGCCACGACCATGACGTCCGTTACGGGCCAGCCGGCGAACAGCGCCGCCAGACCG
>LADQ01000112.1 GCA_000961635.1 Hoeflea sp. BRH_c9
GGATCCGCCGCGGCCGCCGGCGCGGCGCAAACCGGGCAGACGCTGCACACGCTCAAGCTTCAACTCAATCCGGTTTCAATGGGCAGCGTCACGGCGGTCTTGAAACTCTCCGGAGAGACGCTGTCGGTCGAAATCAAGGTCGAAACGGCTGACGCCTACCGTCAGCTTTCCGATGACAGCCAGTCGATCCTCAAGGCCTTGCGCGGCCAGGGCTATGGCGTCGAGCAAATCAGCATTCAGCATGTGCCGACACCTGACCGGTCCGCCAGCCAGACCGCCCAACCGGGCTACCAGGGCAGCTTCCAGGGTTCCGAAGCCGGTGATCCCAGGACTTCAAGCGGCGGCAATGGCCGAAACAATGCAAGCGGACAGGATCAGCAGGGGAGACAAGCGAATGAACGCAATGCGAATGCTGGTTCTGGCACTGGTCGCTCTGACGGCGTTTATCTCTGACGCGGCCAAGCCTCGCCATGCGGCGGCCGCAACCAGCGTGTGCGAGGCTGAGATATTGAATGCCGCGCAGGCCCATGGCGTTCCGCCCGGCATTCTGCATTCCGTCGGGCTGACCGAAACCGGACGCAAGGGTTCGCTCTATCCTTACGCGCTCAACATCGAGGGGCGCGCGGTTTTTGCCAAGAGCCGCGGTGAGGCAATCCTGGAATTCGAGCGCGCCCGCGCCGAAGGCAAGAGCCTGATAGATCTGGGATGCATGCAGATCAACTACCGCTACCATGGCGCCGAGTTTGCGTCGGTGGCCGCCATGCTCGATCCGCGCGCCAATGTCGATTACGCAGCACGGTTTCTCGCTCGCCTGCATGCGCGTCACCAGACCTGGACAATGGCCGTCGCCCGCTATCATGCCGGCCCCAACAATGATCCCGCGCAAAAACGCTATGTTTGCCGGGTCATCGCAAATCTTGTCGCTACCGGCCACGGCGCCTGGACACCCCAGGCGCAATCATTCTGCAACTGAACGACATCTGGCAAAAGAGCGGCGGTTTTGCTGGTGCCAAAATTGGAAAAAAGGAGCCAAAGCGCCGCCCGGAACCATTTTAACGCGCTCTGCCGTATTACAACCAAAAATAGAAAATATCGAATTCTCGGCTTGATGGCGGAATCATGTCAAATCTTAGTCAAAGATTAACGGCGCAAGCGAAAAATTAACTTTTTGTTAACCTTTCCCCGAGATAATTGTGTTTATCAACAGGATAGGTACTACATCTAGCCAAATCAGTGGAAAACATGGTTAATCAATTGTTAAAAAACACCATGTGATTTTCATAGTTTACGCTGAATCCCGTGCTTCGTACTCCTTGGCCTATGACGTACCACAGTGATTCGGAGGCGGACGAATGATCGTAGTGGTTGATGACAGGCAATTGGTTAAGGACGGATACACGTCTCTTTTCACGCGCGAAGGGGTTCCTTCGGCGACTTTTGATTCCATAGAGTTCGGTGAATGGGTGCAAACGGCGGCGGATTCCGATCTGGATGCCGTTGAGGCGTTCCTGATCGGGCAGGGCCAGATGACGCTGGATTTGCCACGGGCAATCCGCGACAGGTCGCAAGCTCCGGTGATCGCTGTCAGCGATACGCCATCGCTTGAATCGACATTGGCGTTCTTCGACAGCGGTGTGGACGATGTCGTGCGCAAGCCGGTTCACCCACGCGAAATCCTGGCCCGGGCGGCGGCAATTCGCCGGCGGCTGAAGGCAGTGACAAACCATGTCGATATCGGGCCGATCCGGGTTTTCTCCGACGGACGCGATCCGGAGATCGAAAACCGCACCTTCGCGCTCCCCAGGCGGGAGCGGCGCATCCTCGAATATCTTGTGGCAAACCGCGGCCGCAGGGTCACCAAGCAGCAGATATTCAATGCGATCTACGGGATCTTTGACGAAGACGTCGAGGAGAATGTGGTCGAGAGCCACATTTCCAAATTGCGCAAGAAACTGCGCAAGCGTCTCGATTTTGATCCGATCGATTCCAAGCGTTTTCTGGGTTACCTGATCGATTGGGCATGAGCCGATACCGGCGGGCCGCATAGACCGGCTGGCCGCCCTCTTTCAGATTGCCAGCTTTCGAACTGCCCAGCTTTCAAATTGCAAGGAATCAGGTTCACGCAAGGCCCGCCAGCTAGTCTGGAATACCATATGAAACGAGGGATGATGCGATGAGCCTTTATGGAATGATGAGCACCGGTGCATCCGGAATGAACGCTCAGGCGAACAGGCTGAGCACGGTTGCGGACAACATCGCAAACGCCAACACCACCGCCTACAAGAAGGCCTCGGTTCAGTTTTCATCGCTCGTTCTGCCTGGCGCCAACAGTTCCTACAATTCCGGAGCTGTTTCGAGCGATGTGCGCTATGCCATTTCCGAGGCGGGCACCCTTGAATTCACCACATCGAGCACTGACCTGGCGATCGACGGCGACGGCTTTTTCATCGTCCAGGATTCCAACGGCATTCCTTTCCTGACCCGCGCCGGTTCCTTCGTTCCCGACGGCGACGGCAATCTCGTCAACGCCGCCGGCTACACGCTCTTGGGATATGACTACGCCAGTGGCGTCCCGGCGCCCGTGGTCAACGGCTTCGATGGCTTGGTGCCGGTCAACATTTCGTCCGGCAGCCTCGCGGCCAATGCGTCCACCACCGGCATCTTTTCAGCCAATCTTGACGCCGGCGAAACCGCTGTCGCAGCGGCCGACCTGCCCTCCACCAACTCCGCCACCGCTGACTACAACCACAAGAGCTCGCTGGTGGCGTACGACAATCTCGGCGGTGAAGTGCTGCTCGATTTCTATTACACCAAGACGGCCGCTGATACCTGGGAAGTCACGGTCTATGACCGCGCCAGCGCAACCCCGGGGACCTCGTTCCCCTACGGCACGGCGGCATTGGCGACCACCACACTGACATTCGATCCGTTGAACAAGGGATTGCTGGCGGCGGCCAGTCCGACCGACATTACACTGACTGTGCCCGGTGGCCTCTCTCTGACAGTCGACCTGTCGGAAATGACCCAGCTTGACTACGGCTTCACGGTCCAGAACGCCGACGTCAACGGCAACTCGCCAAGCGCGGTCACCGATGTGGTGATTTCCGAAGACGGCACGATTTATGCCAAGCAGGAAAATGGCGAACTCAAACCGCTGTATCGCATCGCGCTGGCCAGCGTATCCAGCCCTGACATGCTTCAGCCGTTGGCGGGCAACGTCTACCAGCAGGGCGTGAATTCCGGTGTCATCACCACGGGATTCGCCGGTTCGGGCGGCTTCGGCCAAATCAAATCCGGTGCGCTGGAAAGCTCGAACGTCGATATGGCCCGGGAACTGACCGACATGATCGCGTCCCAGCGCAGCTACACCGCCAACTCCAAGGTCTTCCAGACAGGTTCCGACCTGATGGACGTCCTTGTCAATCTCAAGCGCTAGACAGCCGGTTCGGGAGGTAGAAGGACCACCATATGTCTTTGTCATCGGCGATCAGTACTGCGCAGTCCTCCCTGTCGAATTACGCGACACAGACAAGCGTATTGTCGCGCAATATTTCCAATGCCTCCAATACCGATTATTCAAAACGCAGCGCGGCGCTGGCCACATCCACAGCCGGCGCCCAGATTGTCTCGATACAGCGTGCCCAGGACGAGGTCCTGCTGCGCAAATCCATCAGCAGCACATCGACGGCGAGCGGTCAGGAAACCTTGCTCGCCGGGCTCACCAATCTGAAGGATATCCTCGGCGGAAACGACTATGAAAGCGCCCCGGCGACATTGATCGCCACCATGCGGGATACATTGTCGAGCTACGCAGCCAAGCCCGGTGAAAGCACGCTTGCACAGATCGCCGTCTCAGACGCCAACACCGTGGCAATTGGATTGCGCGATGCCTCCGCGGCCGTCCAGAACACCAGGCTCGAGGCTGATCAGGAAATCTCTCGCCAGGTTCACACGTTGAACCAATTGCTGGCGGATTTCGAGACCAGCAACAAGGCGATTTACAGCGGCACTCAAACCGGCAAGGACGTCAGCGCCGAACTTGACCAGCGGGACTCGGTTCTCAAGCAGATTGCCGAGATCATTGGAGTGACCACGGTCACCCGCACCGGCAATGACATGGCCATCTACACATCCGACGGCACAACACTGTTTGAGACCGTGGCGAGGCCGGTCACGTTTGAAGCCTCGTCCGGATTTGCCGCCGGCATTGAAGGCAATGCGATCTATGTTGATGGCGTGGCTTTGGCCGCGGGCGAAGGCGCGACCACGACGGCGCAGGGATCGTTGCCGGCGCTTCTGCAGATCCGTGACGACTACGCGTCCGCCCTTCAGGATCAGCTCGATGAGGTCGCGCGGGCGCTCATTGTCACATTCGCCGAGACCGATCAGTCCGCCGTTCCGGCACTGCCTGATGCGCCGGGACTGTTCACATGGAGCGGTGGAACCATTCCGTCCGGCGCGACCATCGTCTCCGGCATCGCGGCGAGCATCACCGTCAATCCGGCGCTGGTTCAATCGCTTGGCGGCGATCCGCAATTGCTGCGCGATGGCGGCATCAACGGCGTTGCCTACAATGCCAATACGGACGGAAATGCCGCATTCTCGTCGCTCCTGGACAGCTATGTCCAGGCGCTCGACACGCCGATGGCGTTCGACCCGGCGACCGGCCTTTCTGCTTCCGGAAGCGTCCTGGATTTCGCGGCCGATTCGGTTGGCTGGCTTGAGCTCAACCGCAGCGAAGCCAATTCCGCCAACGAAACACGCGAGGCAACCCGCTTCCGGTCTTCCGAAGCGCTGTCAAACGCGACCGGCGTTTCGCTGGATGAGGAATTGTCGATGCTGCTTGAACTGGAGCAGTCCTACAAGGCTTCCGCCCGCCTGATTTCGGTTGTTGACGAAATGCTGAAGGCGCTCATGGCGGCGGCGGGGTAAGGTCATGAAAGTCAACTTCACATCCAACCTGGCGATGCAGAACTCGATGCGGTTGACCATTTCCCGCGCGCAAACCGAGGTGCAGACGCTTCAGCAGGAAATTGTCTCGGGCCGGTTCTCCGATATCGGTCTGGCGCTCGGCGGCAGGACGTCAAACAGCGTTTCACTGAACCATGATGTCTCGCGCCTGAAGACCATTCAGGATTCCAACGCGCTTGTGACCCAGCGGCTTTCGTCGTCCCAGTCAGCTCTCGACCTGATGGCCGACAGCGCGCAGCAGATGCTTGAAGCCTTTATCTCGGTCAACGGTTCCGACGATTCCAACAATCTTGAGGTTGCGCGCCGTGATATCGAATCCTCGCTTGCCTCCTTCACGGTGGCTGTCAACACATCGTCCAACGGAGAATATCTCTTCTCCGGCATCAATTCCAATGCCAAGCCTGTTGAAGACTACCTTGAGGCCGGTTCGACGCCGAAGGCGGCGTTTGACGCGACATTCCTCGGCCATTTCGGGTTTTCTCAGAATGACGCGCAAGCGGCCAATATCACCGTTGCCCAGATGGATGATTTCATCACCAACGTGCTGGAGCCGTCATTCTCGGGCGCTGACTGGACCACGAACTGGTCGAGCGCGTCCGACACCAATATTTCGAGCCGCATTCTGAGCAACGAGGTCGTCGAGTCCAGCACCAACGCAAATGCGGCTGGCATGCGCGATTTCGCGCTGGCCGCGGTGATCGGCATCGAATTGCTCAATTCGCCGATATCAAGTGAAGTCCGGACCGCCGTCAACGCCAAGGCCATCGAATATGCCGGTCAGGCGGTGACCGGAATTGACAATCAGCGCTCCAATCTCGGCGTGGCCGAAAACCGCGTCACCAAAGCCAATACGGCGCTGGAGTCACAGATCGATATTATAACCCTGCATTTGGGCGAAATCGAAGGCGTGGATGCCTACGAGGCTTCCACCCGGATGCAGACATTGCTGGACCAGGTGGAGATATCCTACACGCTCACCTCCCGTATCCAGCAGTTAAGCCTTATGAATTACCTGTAACCGCGCATCCCGGGGCAGCCGGGTGAAGTGGCAAATATGAAGGGCGTCTGAATGTACCAGTTTTCCTATGCGGATGTTCAGGAGGATGGCGTTGCCGAAGCGCGTGAACGCGAGCGCGAGGCGATCAATCACTCCATCTCCCTGTTGACGGCAGCCAAAGCCAACGGCCTGGAATCGCGCGACGCCATTGAAGCTGTCTATTTTGTCAGCCGCCTCTGGGTCCGGTTTGTCGAGGATCTGGCATCGCCCGACAATGAGCTGGCCGAAGCGCTCCGGGCCAATCTGATCTCGATCGGGATATGGGTTATCAAGGAAGCCGAACGCATCAGGCAGCGCAAGTCGGACAATTTTCAGGGCATCATCGACATCTCGATCATCATCAGGGACGGTCTGAAATGAAGAGTTCACTGCGGATCTCGCTCAAGGCCGGCGAGCGTATTTTCATCAACGGAGCGGTGCTTCGGGTCGACCGCAAGGTCGCGCTCGAATTCCTCAATGACGTGACCTTTCTGCTCGAAAACCACGTGCTTCAGCCCGAACAGGCGACCACGCCGCTCAGGCAGCTCTATTTCATCGTTCAGATGATGCTGATCAATCCCGAAGGCGCCGAACAGTCCATGGGCATGTTCCGCAAATCCGTGGTCATGCTGCTGACCTGCTTCAAACACGAGGAAGTGCAGGTCGAACTCAAGCATATTGACGGCATGGTGACCCAGGGGCGCGCCTTCGAAGCGCTCAAGGCAATCCGTGCGCTCTATCCGATTGAAGAGCAGATCATCAGCACATCGGCGATGCCGGCAAGCACCATCGATCAAATCCGCAAGGAGCTCGCGCCATGGACGTAACCGCAGTCAATTCCGCCACCACATCCGCTGCGTCCACGGCGGCCAAGAAGGCCACGCTCGATTATGACACCTTCCTGACGCTGCTGGTGCAGCAGATGAAGAGCCAGGATCCGACCGATCCGATGGATTCAACCGAACAGATCGCCCAGCTCGCCACCTTCAGCCAGGTGGAGCAGACGATCCAGACCAACACGAATCTGGAAATGCTGCTCCAGTCCTCCAATCTTACCCAGGCCGGCTCGATCATCGGGCGTTCGATCACCAATGCCGAAGGCACCGTCACCGGAGTTGTCGAAGAAGTCAGGGTGACATCCACCGGCTTGACCGCCGTGCTCAGCGGCGGACAGGAACTGGAGGTAACCGCGGGCGTGACAATCAGATAAGCTACGTTCCGGGCTGCCGCATCGCGCGGCTCGCCCGGTCTGTCCGATCTGCCCGGTTTGCCCCGGTCTACATTTGCGCACAGGGTCCATCCATGAGGGATAAAGACCGAGATGAACGAAGCTGACGCTCTTGATATTGTCCAGACCATGATCTGGACCGTGCTGATCTGCTCCGGCCCGGCGGTGTTCGTGGCGATGTTTGTCGGTGTCGGCATCGCCTTCATCCAGGCGCTGACCCAGGTTCAGGAAATCACGCTGACCTTCGTTCCCAAGATCGTCGCCATCCTGGTCACCGTGGCGATTTCCGCCCCCTTTGTCGGCGCCCAGATCTCAACCTTCACCAACATCGTGTTCCAGCGCATCGAGTCCGGATTCTGAACCAGCCGAGGCCGGATCAAATGCGGCGTTCGCGCCGCCGTTTGAAACCTGCTCGCCGGCACGATCAGCAGCCCTCCTGCCACCTTCGCGCAAGCTTCGGCCACTAGGGTCGCCGTGACCAATTGCGCCTGCATGATGCCGGCGCCGTGATCCGGAGCATCGCATACATGGCCGATCCGCAGGCGCTGGCGATACAGAAGTCTAGCTTCCAGGGCAAGGACATGGGCTTTGCCTTCGGCATTGTCGTCATCCTGTCCATCCTGTTCCTGCCGATCCCGGCCTTTCTGATCGATATCGGCCTGGCGTTCTCGATCGCATTCTCCGTCCTCATCCTGATGGTGGCGCTGTGGATCCAGCGGCCGCTGGATTTCTCGTCCTTTCCCACCATCCTGCTGATCGCGACGATGATGCGGCTGTCGCTCAACATCGCCACCACCCGCGTCATCCTGTCGGAAGGCCATCTGGGCTCCGATGCCGCTGGCCAAGTGATCGGCGGCTTTTCACAGATGGTCATGTCCGGCGATTTCGTCATCGGGCTGATTGTTTTTCTCATTCTGGTGACGGTAAATTTCATCGTCATCACCAAGGGCGCCACCCGCATCGCCGAGGTTGGCGCGCGCTTCACCCTTGACGCCATTCCCGGCAAGCAGATGGCCATCGACGCCGATCTGTCGGCCGGCATGATCAACGAAAAACAGGCCCACGACCGCCGCCGCGAACTGGAATTGGAAAGCTCCTTCTTCGGCTCCATGGATGGCGCCTCGAAGTTCGTTCGCGGCGACGCCATCGCCGGTCTGCTGATCACCGGCATCAACATGTTCGGCGGCATCGTCATCGGCTACGCCCGCCACGGCATGGAAATCGGCGAGGCGGCGGATGTCTTTGTCCGGCTTTCGGTCGGAGACGGACTGGTCAGCCAGATCCCGGCGCTGATCGTCTCGCTGGCGGCCGGCCTGCTGGTCTCCCGCGGCGGCCAGCTTGGTTCCACCGACGAGGCCGTGATTGATCAGTTGGGCGGCTATCCGCGGGCGCTGTTTGCCGCGTCGGGCCTGTTGTTCCTGCTCGCGGTGATGCCCGGCCTACCATTCCTGCCATTCATGCTGTTGGGCTCGGGCATGGCCTTTGCCAGCTGGATCATCCCGCGCCAGCGCGACCAGAAGGCCCGCGCCGAGGCGCAGGAGATCCACCGCAGCGAGCAGGACGAAAAGGACAAGGAGAAGGATTCGGTCAAATCGATCCTGAAGACCGCCGAGATCGAACTGGTGCTGGGCAAGCAGGTCGCCACCAAGCTGTTGGGATCGCATGAGGAACTGGCTTTCCGCGTCTCCAAGATGCGCAAGAAGTTCGCCACCCAGTTCGGCTTCGTCGTGCCCGAAATCAAGGTCTCCGACGACATTTCGATCAAGGACAAGAGCTATCAGATCCGCATTCATGGCACCACGGTTGCCGCCAATGATTTGCGCGTCGGCGAGCTGCTGGTGGTGCTGTCGGGATCGCGCCGGCCGTCCCTGCCGGGCGACGAGATCCGCGAACCCGCCTTTGGCCTGCCCGCGCTGTCAATTCCGGAAAGCTTCGCCGAGGATCTCAAGCGCGAAGGCTTCCAGCCGATCGACAATGTCTCGGTCGTGCTGACCCATCTGTCCGAAGTGATCCGCAACAACCTGCCGCAACTCTTGTCCTACAAGGACATGAAGATCCTCATCGACAGGCTGGATCCGGAATACCGCAAGCTGGCCGACGAAATCTGCACCTCGCACATGTCCTATTCCGGCTTCCAGGCCGTGCTCAAGCTGTTGCTCGCCGAACGCGTCTCGATCCGCAACCTTCATCTCATTCTCGAGGCGGTCGCCGAACTCGCGCCGCATGTGCGCAAGACCGAGCAGATCGTCGAGCATGTGCGGATCCGGATGGCCCAGCAGCTCTGCGGTGATATCGCCCGCAACGGTCAGCTCAATGTGCTCAGGCTTGGCAGCCGCTGGGATCTGGCTTTCCATCAGGCGCTCAAGCGCGACGCCAAGGGCGAAGTCATCGAGTTCGACATCGATCCGCGGATGCTTGAGGAGTTTTCCGAGGAAGCCACCAAGGTGATCCGCGGACACATGGACAAGGGCGTGCCCTTCGTGCTGGTCACGTCGCCCGATTCCCGGCCCTATGTCCGGATGATCGTCGAGCGGATTTTCGCCACGCTGCCGGTGCTGTCACATGTGGAAATCGCGAGGGGCATCGACATCAAGCTTCTCGGTTCGATCTCGTGATCGAGGATCCGGA
The DNA here is from genome assembly GCA_000961635.1 of Hoeflea sp. BRH_c9. Classification (GTDB taxonomy): domain Bacteria; phylum Pseudomonadota; class Alphaproteobacteria; order Rhizobiales; family Rhizobiaceae; genus Hoeflea. Next base: position 9,864 of record LADQ01000112.1, read on the forward strand.
AGGGACGGTTCTCGCGCTGTTTGCGGCGTTCTGCCGGATTGGTGGTTGCTTCATGGTGCTGCCGGGATTTTCCAGCTTCCGGGTTCCGGTTCAGTTCCGCCTGCTCCTCGCGGCGGCCATTTCAATGGCGCTGCTGCCGCTTCTGTGGGACACGATCTATCCCAATGTCCAGGCCGGGGGCCGCGTCTATATTCTTCTCGTCGGCGCTGAAATGCTGATCGGCGTCACGCTTGGCCTGATCGCCCGCTACATCGTGCTGGCGGTCCAGTTCGGTGGAACGGCGATTTCGATGGCAATCGGGTTCAATTCCGCGCCTGGCGGCGGGCTGATCGAAAACGAAGCGGAAGGGCATCTCACCGCGCTGATCACGCTCACGGCCCTTATCGTGCTGTTCCTGAGTGATTTCCATCATTTGATGATCGTGTCGCTGGTGCGGTCCTACACGATCATGCCGCTTGGCTCCGGTTTTGAGCCCAGAATGGCGCTGATGACGCTCACCGACACGCTCAACGGCGCCTTCATGCTGGTGCTCAGGCTTGCCAGTCCGTTCCTCGTCTACGGACTGATATTCAACCTGTCGATCGGCATGGTAAACAAGCTGGCGCCGCAGATTCCTGTCTACTTCATCTCCATTCCGTTCATCCTGTTTGGCGGCCTGATCCTGTTCTTCTTCGGCTCCAGCACGATGTTTTCGCTCTTCCGCGCCGGGTTCGAGCCGCTGTTCATGGGATTGCCCTGAGATGACGGCGTCGCGCGCTCAAAAGCTTGCCCGCCTCGTCCGGGTCCAGCGCCAGATCGAACGGATGGCCGAAAGCGAACTGTCCCACACATTGCGCCAGCAGGTCGCCACCGAGGAGACCCAGGCGGCGCTGGTCGACGCCGTTGGCTCGTTTGATCCGGTCCACGCCGCCATGTCGCATCAATATGCCTTGCGCTTCCAGCGGCTCTCGGCCCGCGCCCAGCAGATCGCTGGAGCCAAGGCGCTGCAGGAACGCCGGGTGCTGACCGAGAAGACCAAGGCGGACCGTCTGACCGATCAGGCGGCGGAAGCTGCCGACGACGAGGACAGGGTGACAGCCGATGAGGCCCTGCTGGATCTGCTCGAGATTTCACTCCAGCTCCGCGCATCCGATCGGATGCGCAAGGGAAGCTGAAACCCATGCATTGACCGCCCGCTTGAAGGCCACAAGGCCAGCGTAAGCTTCGTCAGCCACAATGGGCGCGATCATTTCCGGTCAAGCGCCAAGAGGGAAGCTCTTTGTCCATACAAACGGCAACCGATCTCATTCTTGATGTGGTCAACGCGGCTGATCCCGCCATCGCCCAGAGGGCCGAAGCCATGCTCGAGGCGGCGTCGGTCCGCAAGTCGGCTCAGGCTGCCGGCACGCCGGCGTTCGAACACCAGTTGCTGGCCTCCACTGACGCCGCCGCTGCGCTGAGCCCGGCGCAAAAAGACCCGGCGTCCGACAAGACCGCCCAATCCTACCAGCGCTTTGAAGCCATGGTGCTGCAGAACTTCATCGGCGGCATGCTGCCCCAGGACAGCGAAGAACTCTACGGCAAGGGCACCGCCGGCGAAATCTGGCGCAGCATGATGGCCGAGCAATTGGGCGCGG
>LADQ01000153.1 GCA_000961635.1 Hoeflea sp. BRH_c9
GCGCATCGACGCGCAGCACGCCAAGGGCAAGCTGACCGCGCGCGAACGGCTCGACGTGTTGCTCGACGAGGGATCGTTCGAGGAATACGACATGTACAAGACCCATCGCTGCACCGATTTCGGCATGGAGGCCCAGGTGTTTCCGGGCGACGGCGTGATCACCGGCTGGGGCACCATCAACGGCCGTCCGGTCTATGTGTTCAGCCAGGATTTCACCGTCTTCGGCGGCTCGCTGTCGGAAACCCATGCGGAAAAAATCTGCAAGGTGATGGATCTCGCCGTGCAGAACGGCGCGCCGCTGATCGGGCTCAATGATTCCGGCGGCGCCCGCATCCAGGAAGGCGTCGCCTCGCTTGGCGGCTATGCCGAGGTGTTCTGGCGCAACGTGCAGGCCTCGGGCGTGATCCCGCAGATCTCGGTGATCATGGGCCCCTGCGCCGGCGGCGCGGTCTATTCGCCGGCGATGACCGACTTCATCTTCATGGTCAGGGACACCAGCTACATGTTCGTGACCGGCCCCGACGTGGTCAAGACCGTGACCAACGAGATCGTCACCGCGGAGGAACTCGGCGGCGCCTCCACCCACACCAGGAAATCCTCTGTCGCCGACGGCGCCTATGACAATGACGTCGAGGCGCTGATCGAGATCCGCCGGATGTTCGATTTCCTGCCGCTGTCGAGTCGCGACGCGCCGCCGTCAATTCCTACCGCCGATGCGCCCGACCGGCTGGAAATGTCGCTCGACACCATCATCCCGGACAACGCCAACAAGCCCTATGACATGCATGAGGTGATCGCCAAGGTGGCCGACGAGGGCGATTTCTTCGAAATCCAGAAGGAGCACGCCAAGAACATTCTCTGCGGCTTCATCCGCTTGAACGGCTCCACCATCGGCGTCGTCGCCAACCAGCCGATCGTGCTGGCCGGCTGCCTCGACATCGATTCGGCCAAGAAGGCGGCGCGCTTCGTCCGTTTCTGCGACGCCTTCAACATTCCGATCCTGACGCTGGTCGACGTGCCGGGCTTCCTGCCCGGCACCAGCCAGGAATATGGCGGCATCATCAAGCATGGCGCCAAACTGCTGTTCGCCTATGCCGAGGCCACCGTGCCGAAGGTCACGGTGATCACCCGCAAGGCCTATGGCGGCGCCTACGACGTGATGGCGTCAAAACACATCCGCGCCGACGTCAATTACGCCTGGCCAACGGCGCAGATCGCGGTGATGGGGGCCAAAGGGGCGGTGGAGATCCTCTACCGCTCCGAACTCGGCGACCCCGACAAGATCGCCGGCCGCACCAAGGATTACGAAGACCGCTTCGCCAACCCCTTCGTCGCCGCCCAGCGCGGCTTCATCGACGAGGTGATCATGCCACACTCGACACGACGCCGCGTGGTGCGGGCGTTTGAAATGCTGAAGACCAAGAAGGTGACGCAGCCCTTGCGCAAGCATGACAATATTCCGCTGTGAGGGGATGATGGCTTTGCCGATGGACATTCTCGATCTTCACGAAGTGCTTGTTTCCTGCGGGAAAGAGCGCGCAGAAGATCTGAAGCTTTATCGGCACGCCAACCATGAACGTTCTGTGGACAGATATGGCCAGGATCTAGAGGAGATGATCAGAGCGGGAGATCTTGAAATATACCAATCGGTGCAGCGAAACAGGCAGCTAGGGAGCGGTTTGGTTGCGTTCTTCATGGGCGAGAGAGGACGGCTTTCGCGATTCTTGGGAGTGTGGAGTGTCGTCAGTATCCATGATTGGCAGCATGACAGCCCGAGAGCGAAGGACGCACGCAGTAAAACGTACCTTCGCGATGACGGAATTTGGCATGAGCTCAAGCAGGACTCCCGTTTCAATTCATTCGCAAACCGGCTCATTATCGAATGGCCGGAAACGGGCCGGCACCATCAATGGCTTGTCGAGAACGGCATCGAGAAACGAAGAATCCCGATAAGGGAAATCCGGGCGGTTGGAACGAACAGACCATTTCCCGGATTTGAGAATGTCATTCTCAGCCATGGCGAACTTAAAGGCCTCGTTGATTCTGATGCTGGTGGGTGGATGGAAGCACTTTCGTCAACACGTGGCGTTTATCTCATCACAGACGTGGATAGCGGCGATCTTTACGTAGGCTCAGCAACGGGTGCGCATGGCATCTGGGAGCGCTGGTCCAATTATGCATCCTCTGGTCATGGTGGAAACAAAGTGATGATCGACCGGGCGGCGTGTATCGATCTTTTTGCAGCCAATTTGCAGTTCTCAGTACTCGAAACCCTCGGAAACCTTGCCACAAGGGTCGACGGTATCGCCGCAGAAGTTCGCTGGAAAAGAAAACTTGGCAAGCGCGCAACCGTGTTGAACGGGAATTAAGCCATGCATCGATCCCATTTCCCCGCCACCCAAAGGACCCAGCCATGAAAATCACCCGCGCAGGCGCAACGCCCTCGGCCAAGGGGCCGGAGGATTATTTCACCGGCACAGTCCGGCTCGACAAATTGTTCGCGGCGGAAGCGCCGGGACGGGTTCAGGGCGCTTCTGTGACGTTCGAGCCCGGCGCGCGGACCGCCTGGCACACCCATCCGCTGGGGCAGACGCTGATCGTCACGTCGGGCCTCGGCCGCGCCCAGCGCGAGGGCGGGCCGGTCGAGGAAATCCGCCCCGGCGATGTGGTCTCCTTCGCGGCGGGTGAGAAGCACTGGCACGGCGCTTCACCGGAGGTGGCGATGACGCATCTCGCCATCCAGGAAGCGCTCGACGGGGTGGCGGTCGACTGGCTCGAGCAGGTGAGCGACGAAGATTATGCGGGCTGAGGCGAGGATGGCTGACTGGACGGCGGCGCAGAGAAATTGCTGCAATCGCCCGCAGCCGCCCTATATTCCCGGTGAGCCCTCCCTCGCCAACAAGGACCGATCTTGATGACTGACGACACCAATTTTCCGCCTGAAAAAAATCTTCCCGCCGGCTACCAGCCGGCCAAGGTGTGGGAATGGAACAAGGCCAATGGCGGCCAGTTCTCCAATATCAACCGGCCGACCGCCGGCCCGATCTTTGAGAAACCGCTTGAGGTCGGCAAGCATCCGCTGCAGCTCTATTCGCTGGCGACGCCCAACGGCGTCAAGGTGACAATCATGCTCGAGGAACTTCTGGCCGCCGGCCACACGGGCGCGGAATATGACGCCTGGCTGGTCCAGATCGGCGAAGGCCAGCAATTCGGTTCGGGCTTTGTCGATATCAATCCGAACTCGAAGATCCCGGCGATGGTCGACCATTCGACGCCCGAGCCGACGCGGGTGTTCGAAAGCGGCTCGATCCTGTTGTATCTGGCCGAGAAATTCGGCGCCTTCCTGCCCAAGGAACATCACGCGCGCACCGAGGCGCTGAACTGGCTGTTCTGGCAGATGGGAGCAGGTCCGCTCCTCGGCGGCGGTTTCGGCCATTTCTATGCCTATGCGCCGATGAAGATCGAATACGCCATCGACCGCTTCGCCATGGAGGTCAAGCGCCAGTTCGACGTGCTCGACAGGCATCTGGCCGACAATGAATTCATGGCCGGAGCCGAGTACTCGATCGCCGACATGGCGATCTGGCCCTGGTACGGCGTGGTGGCGCAGGGCAAGGTCTACAATGACGCCGGCACCTATCTCGAGGTCGACGGCTATGAGAACGTGCAGCGCTGGACCGCCATGATCGCCGACCGCCCGGCGGTCAAGCGCGGCCGCATGGTCAACCGCGCCTTCGGCGAGCCGTCCGAGCAATTGCGCGAACGCCATGACGCATCGGATTTCGACTTGAAAACCCAGGACAAGCTGGACGCGGCAAAGGACGTGAACTGATGGCCAAGCTTCCCGAAATGACCAAGCATCGCGGCATCCCCTCCGGCCTGCCCGGCACGGGGTTCCAGTTCACCATCAGGCGGGCCAATCCGCGCGGCGTGTCGCCGATCATCAACCGCCGCCGCATGGCCGACCGGACGCCGACCGAGAAACTCGCCGACATGGCGTTCCTGCACGCGCTCTGGCACCGCTTCGGCGACGAGCCGTTCGAGCGCGGCAATCTCGACGCCGGCCGGATCAGCTGGCTGTTCGGCCGCGAGATCGTACCCGCCGAAGACCCGTTTGATCCGCAATCCTATGTGGCGCTGCTCCGGATCGACGAACGCGTGGCGCGGGCAAGCTACCCCGAAGCGTTCGAGGATGTGCTGCAGGTATGAGTGCGCTCGATTTCAGCAACCCGGCCTTTCATGTCTACGTCATCTGCGCGTCGCTCGCCGTGCTCAAACTCATGGGCCAGGGCTGGATGACGGTCTATCGCATGACGAAAAGCAATTCGGGACTGGCCAGCCCCGAGGATCTCCGGCCCGGCCCGCTCAACAAGGACCCGAGCCCTAAGCAGCTGGAGATCAACGACTATGTTGATCGCTCGCGGCGGATGCATCGCAACGATCTTGAGAATATCCCGGCGTTTCTCGCCATCGGGCTTCTGTTCGCGGCGACCGCGCCGCCGCTGCTTCTGGCCCAGATCATGATGTACGGCTTCGTGCTCGCCAGGGCGTTTCATACGATTGCCTATGCGACCAGGCAGTCTCACGAGATCCGGGCCACCTTCTATACAATCGGCTCGCTCGCCGTCATCTACATGGCGGTGCACGTGCTTGTTTTTGCCGTGACCCGGTAAGGGTTAGGCTTTCGTTTCGGCAGACATCAAATTCGAATGGGTGGATATAAGTGTTCAAGAAAATCCTGATCGCCAATCGCGGTGAAATTGCCTGCCGGGTCATCAAGACCGCGAAGAAGATGGGGATTGCCACGGTGGCGGTCTATTCCGACGCCGACCGCAATGCCGAACATGTGGCGATGGCCGACGAGGCGGTGCATATCGGTCCTTCGCCGGCTAGCCAGTCCTATCTGATCCCCGAGAACATCATCGCCGCCTGCAAACAGACCGGGGCGCAAGCCGTGCATCCGGGCTACGGCTTCCTGTCCGAGCGCGCCTCGTTCTGCCAGGCGCTCGAAGCCGAAGGCATCGTCTTCATCGGCCCCAAGGTGAAGGCGATCGAGGCGATGGGCGACAAGATCACCTCGAAGAAGATCGCCGCGGAAGCCGGCGTCTCCACCGTGCCCGGCCATATGGGCCTGATCGACGACGAGGCGCATGCGGCCAAGATCGCCACTGAGATCGGCTATCCGGTGATGATCAAGGCCTCGGCCGGCGGCGGCGGTAAGGGCATGCGGATCGCCTGGAACGACGCCGAGGCGCGCGAGGGTTTTACCCGCTCGAAATCGGAAGCGGCGAGCTCGTTCGGCGACGACCGCATCTTCATCGAGAAATTCATCGAGGAGCCGCGCCATATCGAGATCCAGCTGATCGCCGACAGCTTTGGCAATACGATCTATCTGGGCGAACGCGAATGCTCGATCCAGCGGCGCAACCAGAAGGTCGTCGAGGAAGCCCCCTCGCCCTTCCTCGACGCCGCGACGCGCAAAGCCATGGGCGAGCAATCGGTGGCGCTGGCGAAGGCCGTCGACTATCAGTCGGCCGGCACCGTCGAATTCATCATCGACAAGAACCGCAAATTCTACTTCCTCGAGATGAACACGCGGCTGCAGGTCGAGCATCCGGTCACCGAGCTGATCACCGGCGTCGACCTGGTCGAGCAGATGATCCGCGTCGCCGCCGGCGAAAAGCTGCCGTTCAGCCAGAATGACGTGAAACTGAACGGCTGGGCGGTGGAAAGCCGGCTCTATGCCGAGGACCCCTACCGCAATTTCCTGCCCTCGATCGGCCGGCTGACCCGCTACCGGCCGCCACAGCAAGGCACAAACGACGGCGTCACCATCCGCAACGACACCGGCGTCACCGAAGGCTCGGAGATCTCGATGTTCTACGATCCGATGGTGGCCAAGCTCTGCACCCATGCACCGACCCGGCTTGAAGCGATCGACGCCATGGCCGACGCGCTGGACCGGTTCGAGGTCGAAGGCATCGGCCACAATCTGCCGTTCCTGTCGGCGCTGATGCAGCATCCGCGCTGGCGCGAGGGGCGGCTGTCGACCGGCTTCATCACTGAAGAATACCCCGATGGCTTCGGCCCGGTGCCGCCCGATGCCGCAACGATCGAGCGCTTCGCCATCGCCAGCCTGCTGCTCAGCCACATCCACGGCGAACGCAATGCGCAAATCACCGGCGCCCGCTTCAGCCAGGCGGCCAAACGCGCGCATGAGGACAAGGTGGTGCGCATCGCCGGCCAGGAGATCACCGGCCATATCGACGACACCGACGATGTCTATCTGGTCCGCCTGCCCGGTCGCGAGCCCCTGGCGGTGACGACAGACTGGACGCCGGGCGCCAAGCTGGCGATCTTCGACATCGACGGCGCGCGCCACGCCATCAAGGTCGAACCGGCCGACGCCGGCTGGCGGCTCAGACAGTTGGGCGTCGATGTCCGGGCGCAGGTGTTTTCCCCGCGCGTCGCCGAACTGGCCCGGCTGATGCTGGAAAAAGCCGCCCCCGACACCTCGAAATTCCTGCTCTGCCCGATGCCCGGCCTGATCGTCTCGATCGCCGTCAGCGAAGGCGACACGGTGGAGGAAGGCCAGACGCTGGCGGTGGTCGAGGCGATGAAGATGGAAAATGTGCTGAAGGCCGAACGCCGCGGCGTCGTCTCCCGCATCCCGGTCAAAGCCGGCGACAGCCTGGCGGTGGACGAGATCATCATGGAGTTTGCGAAGTGACTTTCGACCTATTTGTTGGGCGGCTAAAACAGACGCGACAACGGATTGTGTATGTAATTGAGGGGCGGCGTGTACCGGCTGATCAAGCGCTTCTCCGCAGTAAGGTAATCGACGGGATCAATCGGAGATGGGATGTGGACAAGGAGACGAGTTGCGCCCATACGCCGCGCTTCATCCATTTTTTCATGTCCAGCCAGCCTCTTACTCAATATGTCGGCCTTTCCGATGTAATGAACTTTCACACCTGCCAATCCAAGGCTGGCAAAAGCGTAAACAGCATTAACGCCATACGCCTTCTCCGAAATATTGAAACAATCAAACCGATATTTCACTTCGATACCGTCATCCAGCGTTACCCAGCCTCCGAAACTGGGAGTCGGACTGGAATAAGCCAAGCCCAGACCTACCGGTCCGAACGACGATCCAACAGCAGTCATGTACTTTCTCCATTTTCACCAGCACATACTCAAAGCTATATTAGCCGATTCGTGCTGATATACAAAATGTTGATTAACGTGCGGAACATAAATGCAACGAATCAATATGTAGTGTATGGAGGGCTGTGTTATGCATGAGACCAAGACCACCCGTGACTGGCTCGATCTCGCCACCAGGGATCTCAAGGGCACGCCGATCGAGAGCCTCAACACCGCGACGCCGGAAGGCATCACGCTGAAGCCGCTCTACACCGCGGAAGACCTGCCCGAGAGTGCAGCGTCCGAGCTGCCGGGCTTCGCGCCGTTCACCCGCGGCGTGCGCTCGACCATGTATGCGGGCCAGCCCTGGACCATCCGGCAATATGCCGGCTTCTCGACGGCGGAGGATAGCAACGCGTTCTACCGCAAGAACCTGGCCGCCGGGCAGAAGGGCCTGTCGGTGGCCTTCGATCTCGCCACCCACCGGGGCTATGATTCCGACCACCCGCGGGTCACCGGCGACGTCGGCAAGGCCGGCGTGGCGATCGATTCGGTCGAGGACATGAAGATCCTGTTCGATGGCATTCCACTCTCCGAGATGAGCGTGTCGATGACCATGAACGGCGCCATCATCCCGGTGCTGGCGATGTTCATCGTCGCGGGAGAGGAACAGGGTGTGGCCCGGGCCGACCTCACCGGCACGGTGCAGAACGACATCCTCAAGGAGTTCATGGTCCGCAACACCTATATCTACCCGCCCGAGCCCTCGATGCGGATCGTCGCCGACATCATCGAGTTCACCGCGGCCGAGATGCCGAAATTCAACTCGATCTCGATCTCCGGCTACCACATGCAGGAGGCCGGCGCGACGCTGGCGCAGGAGCTCGCCTACACGCTCGCCGACGGCATGGAATATGTCCGCGCGGCGCAGGCCAAGGGGCTCAGCGTCGACGCATTCGCCGGCCGGCTGTCGTTCTTCTTCTGCATCGGCATGAACGTGTTCATGGAAGCAGCGAAGCTCAGGGCCGCGCGCGCGATGTGGTCGAAGATCATGACCGACTTCGGCGCGAAGTCAGAACGCTCGAAGATGCTGCGCACCCATTGCCAGACCTCCGGCGTGTCCTTGACCGAGCAGGATCCCTACAACAACATCGTCCGCACCGCGTTCGAGGCGATGGCCGCGGTGCTTGGCGGCACCCAGTCGCTGCACACCAATTCGTTCGACGAGGCGATCGCGCTGCCGACCGAATTTTCCGCCCGCATCGCCCGCAACACCCAGCTGATCCTGGCCCACGAGACCGGCATCACCAACGTGGTCGATCCGCTCGGCGGCTCCTATTATGTCGAGAAACTGACCGCCGATCTGATGGAAAAGGCCTGGGAGCTGATCGCCGAGGTGGAATCCTTGGGCGGCATGACCAAGGCGGTGGAAACCGGCCTGCCCAAAATGCGCATCGAGGAGGCCGCAGCCCGGCGCCAGGCGCGCATCGACCGCGGCGAGGACGTCATCGTCGGCGTCAACCGCTTCCGGTTGAATGACGCGCCGCAGGTCGACATTCTCAACATCGACACCGACAAG
>LADQ01000069.1 GCA_000961635.1 Hoeflea sp. BRH_c9
GGTCGCGGGTCACCCCGGGGGTGTCGTCGACCAGCGCCAGCTTGCGGCCGGCCAGCCGGTTGAACAGCGTCGATTTGCCGACATTGGGGCGTCCGACAATGGCCAGTGTGATGCTCATGGGTGGTCCTTGCCCGAAGGCCGTGTCGTTGTCCGTGACGCCAGAGCGATCAGGATGCGCCACCTTTGGCGGCAATCATGTCGAGCATGAGACCGGCGCGGGTCTTGACGCCGTTGGGCGCTTCACTGTCGGCGGCGATGTCGCCGAACCATTGTGACGCCTGTTTGAGCTCGCCGGCCTTGTAGGCCGAGATGCCCAAAGCCTCGCGGGCGGAGTGGCGCGCAGGGTTTCCGGGAACCGCCAGCACTTCAACCTCCGCCGACACATCGGCATAGGAGCCGTTGTCAACCAGCAGATAGGCCGCGCGCAGACGCGCCGCGTCCCTTATGGCGACCGGCTGCGAGACATCCTTGCCGACCGAGGAGAAGGCCGCGATCGCGGCTGCGGTATCGCCCTTGTCGGCCAGGACCGTGGCCGCGCGCATGCGCGCCAGCACCGGATAGGAGCCATAGCCGGTCTTCTCGAGATCCTGGAATTCAGCCAGGGCCGCATCGGCGTCGCCCTGACGCGCCTTTTCCAGCGCCGCCAGGAAGACGTCGCCGGAGCGGGCGGCGGTGGTTTCCTTCCAGTATTCCCAGCCGCGCAAACCGGCGGTGACGGCAACGATGCCGATCGCGACAGCAAGGATGACAAAGCGGAAGCGCTGCCACAGCGCCTTCATGTAATCCGAACGCAGGTCATCATTGACCTCGCGGATGAATGTAGAATTGTCGTCAGCCATCGCGTTACCGGCCGCGGCCGGTCCTCTCAAAATTCTGCCGCACGCGGCGTTGTGTTGGGCCTTCTAACCGATTTTGCGGTTTCTGTAAGGGGGTGGGGCGTCGAAAGCGCCAAAGCGCCGCGCCAGCCCGGCTACAGACCGATGATCGGCGGCACGCCGATGAGCCATTTATGCAGGTACAGGATGAACAGCACATAAAGCACCAGCCCGCCGGCCACTGAAATGATATCCCATTTGACCGGCCCCGCCACCGGATTGCGGGTGATGCCCGCCCGCAGCCGCTTTTTCTCCGAAATCCGGTCGACCACGGCCCATGCCAGAAATCCGCCAAACAGGACTACCGACGCAAGATCGCCATTGACCAGAAGATGGGCCAGCGCCCAGATCTTCACGGCAAGCAGCGTCGGGTGCTTGACGGCGGCCTTGATTCGTCCGGCAGGCACTTGCGCGGCAACCAGCAGGATCATGACCGCAACCATCAACAGCGCCACGACGTGGCTCATCCAGGCGGGGGCTGTCCAGAACACCACCGGATCCTGGCGCGCCATTCCGAAGCCCCAGACGAGAATGACAAAGCCCGCGAGGGAGGCAAGCGAATAGATCCCCTTCCAGGCGTTCATTCCACGGGCTTCGATTTGCGCTTGCCGGAATTCGGGTGCGGCGATCCGGACCGAGTGAACGCCCAAGAACAGCACCAGTCCGATTATCAGCCAGATCATTCCGTATTTCTCCTTTATGGCGTCCGGGAATTTCCCATCCGCAGTGTGCGGAGACCATAGCCCGGACCAATCCGGATGAGAAGCCGCGCATGACTGCAATTGTCTTGCGGCGCGGCCTGGTTCATCATGTCCCAATGGAACCTGACCTCAAGGCCGCGCGACCGCGGCTTGCCGACAAGAAGGCGGATCTTGAAAGCATGTCGGCGCTGAGCGCTGAGGCGCGCGCGCCGGTAGAGCTGGACCAGCAATCGGTTGGCCGGCTGTCGCGGATGGACGCCATGCAGCAACAGGCCATGGCCGCGGCGCAGGAACGCGCCCGCAAGCGCGATCTGGTGCGGATCGAAATGGCCGAGCGGCGGCTCGCCGCTGGCGACTATGGCTGGTGCGCCGATTGCGGCGAGGCGATTGCCGACAAAAGGCTTGAGATCGATCCGATGGCGGAGAAATGCATTCGCTGCGCCTCGGGTTAGGCTTTCCACACCGCTGCCGCAATTGGCCCCCACAAATACGGCTCAGTTAACAGTCAAGCGTAACGCCGGGTCGCCAAGCACAATGAAGTCCCCTGCCCTTTTCATCACGCCCAGGCCATCGCGGCGGTTCGCCACGGCCCTGCTGATCGCCTGCCTGCTGCCTCCCGCGGCCCAGGCCGCGGACCAACTTCCCGAGCAGCTGGTGCTGATTTCCTTCGATGGCGCCCATGACAATGGCTTGTGGGAGCGAAGCCTCAAAATGGCGGATCAGAGCGGCGCGCGCTTTACCTATTTTCTCTCCTGCACCTTTCTCATCAGCAAGGCGGACCGCCACGGCTACAAGGCGCCGGGGCAATCGGCCGGCCGCTCCAATGTGGGCTTCGCGCCAGACAGCGCGGACGCGCTGGCGCGGCTTGGCCACATCTGGGCGGCACACCAGGCCGGCAACGAGATCGGCAGCCATGGCTGCGGTCATTTCGACGGCAAGGACTGGAGCAAATCAGACTGGCAGGCCGAGTTTGACCAGTTCGGCACGGCGCTGGCCCAGGGCTGGAACGACAACGGCGCCGAGCCGCCGGCTGGCTGGGCGGGTTTCGCCAAATCCGGGATCCAGGGGTTCAGGGCGCCCTATCTGTCGACCGGTGACGGGCTCTATGCGGCGCTGGCGGAGAATGGATTTGCCTATGACGCCAGCAGCGTCTCGCGCGATCCGGCGGCACCGGACTTCGCCAAGCCCACCGCCCGCTTCGCCTTGCCGCTGATTCCGGAAGGGCCCAAGGACCGCCGCATCATCGCCATGGATTACAATCTGTTCGTCCGCCATTCGGTCGCAATCGAGACCCCGTCGAAATCGAAGGAGTTCGAGGAGCGCACGCTTGCAGCGTTCCGCTCGGCCTTCGAGATGGAATATGCCGGCAAGCGGCGTCCGCTGCAGCTCGGCTTTCATTTTGTCGAAATGAACGGCGGCGCCTACTGGAATGCGCTGGAACGTTTCGTCACGGAGACCTGCAATCGGCCGGGCGTCGCCTGCGTGACCTATCAGGAAGCGATTCGGCGGCTTGACGCCGGCAACGGCTCGGCGAGTTAACGCCTCCCCGAGCCATCGAAAATCACATTTTTTTCGGGTCTTCCATCGTCTGCACCGCATCCGGTCCGCCGGCGCCCGGCGACGGATCGGGTATCGATTGCGCGAAGCCGCCGCTCGAAAGATAATTCTTTTCGATGTCCGACAGTTCCAGACCGCGGAACACAGCTTCGAAAGCGTGCAGGCGTTTGTAGATCGAGATCAGCTCGACAATCGTGGTCCAGGAACTGACCAGGAACTGGAATGAACTGGAAACCTGACCAAAGGCGGTGAGGATCTGCTGCCAGATCCCGAGGGTGATCTTGCCCGCAACGATAGTCGGCACCAGAAGGACGCTCACGTAGATATTGTCGGCCTGGAAATACAGGCTGCGCGCAATATTGAAATACATATAGTGGAAATACAGCCGGAAATAGTTTTTCCGGACATTCTCAAAAAGCTCCACAACCGTGGGCGGCTGAGCGCGGTCCGGATTGTCCTCGCCATAGACCAGTTCCTTGCGGTAGGCGGCCTCGACGCGCTGGTTCTTGAACTCGAGACCCGGCAGCTTGATGCCGACGATTGCCAGCAAGCCGGTTCCGAAAACAGCCCAGAAAATCAGCGCCGTGAACAGGGCATGCGGAATTTCCCCGACCAACGGCAGTTCGGTCACATACTGGGACAACGCCCAAAGCACCGGCAAAAACGCCACCAGCGTCATGATTGCATCGACAAAGGCGACGCCAAGACCTTCCATGATCGAGGCGAAACGCATGGTGTCTTCCTGCACGCGCTGGGAGGCGCCCTCAATGTGGCGGACGCGGGTCCAGCGCTCCATGTAGAAATCATTCATCGCCGTGCGCCAGCGGAAGACATAATGACTGACGACAAAGCGGGTCACGACATAGACGACCACGGAGACAAAAGCGATTTGAGCGAAGATCAGAAGCAGACCGTAGAGATCGGCGGCGCTCACCGACCCGTCTCCGGTCAGCGCCTGCTGGAACTGGTCGAAAAACGGACGGCGCCAATTGTTGATGGCGACCGAAACCTGCACGCCAAAATAGGTGGTGAAGAGGATGAAGATCGATCCAAGGATTGACCAGTACTGCCACTTGTGCGGCGAGACGACAAACCAGAAGGCGCTGAAGATCAGCGACCAGACCGTGTAAAAGGCGTAAAACCAGAGAAACGACGGGGTGTAGAAATAATAGAACCCGACGATCGGTTCACCCTCGGGCTCGGGCAAGGCGAAGCCAAGCGCCGCGCCGACGGTATCGCCCACCGTGTACCAGATGAAGATACCCAGGCCGGCCCACAGCAGAACCGAGGGGAAGAAGAGCTTCGGCTTGGGAAAAAATGATTCAAACACGGGGCGCGGATCCTGAAATTCATCCCGCAGGGCGGGACCTGTTTCGTCGTGATTCGGACGAATACCTAGGACAATGCGGCGAATACGGCAATCCGGCCCGCCAGGTGTTCACGCCATTGTGCTGATAGCGGGTTGTGGAGTCATGTCTATGATTTACTTACCGGAACCCATTTTGAGAATCCGAAGTGCCACCAACCCTCCATTTCCCAAGATTTCCACCTCAGTCGTGTAACCTTCTACATTCGAGAATGGCGCCTATTTTGCGGATACCAACGTATAAAAGTTAGCATTATGCCTGTGCTGTTAACATATAAATCATAAGTGCTCACTTCCTATCGCCACCAGCTTGTAGTCTATCTATCAACTCATCCGGTCCTATGAATGTAACCCTGTAGAATGAACAGTTTCGAAAAGATGAATCTTCGAATACCATTATTGCTTGAGGGCTAATAACTTCCTGTCGTTCGCTTAGACGTAGAAACTGCGCCAATCCATCACAACCCACCATTTCACCGTGACCTGAAAGAAGTATTGTCTGTGGGCCTATTATTCTACAACCTCTAAATGTCTTATCTTTGAATGACATATGATCTGGCAATTCGAAATCTGATAAATGTATTACTTCATTCTCAAATACACCCTGTAAAGGGTTTGTGTTTCTCGGAACGGAATTGAGGGCATCTTTAAGCCTTCTATCAGCAGATTTTGCAGCACCCCATTCAATTAGTACATATACTAGGGTAAATAAAAGAGCTGAAAGACCAAAAACTAATCCATACGAAAAGGGTGCGTATTCATGAAATGGATCGGAGAGGATTGACAGCCAAGTCATGCCGCCGCTCCACGCCAAAAAAGTAACGAATGATGGCCAGTTCCGTTGAAGCTGGTCATACACCCAAGTTCCCAAGGACAACCAAGGCTCCGCTTTCCTGACTACAGCTGAAGGTGACGTCGTCTTCGATAGGTTCGTCATTTTCGGCTCCCGGCTTACAGCTGTTTGATTTATTGGTACAACTTTGTGATTTACATGTCAGCCGGCAAAATGGCGGGCTTGGCGTGACCGGCTCGGACATCTCGACTTCGCGGGCCTGCCCACGTCCTCAGGACCTCAACTCGCCGAGGGCCGAGGCCTGCCAAACGCCAGAACAATTGCGCCGGACACGAGCAATCCGGCGGCCGCCGCCAGGCTCGCCCAGGTGTAGGTTCCCGACCAGTCGGCGAGATAACCCGCAACCACCGGGCCGATGATCTGACCGGTGCCGAAAGCCGCCGTCATCAGCGCCAGCGCCCGCCGCGGGCTTTGAGCGGCAAGTTGACGGCCGGCCTGCAGCCCGAATGCGGTGACGGCCACGAATGTGCCGCCGAGCAGAATGCCGCCGATGATTGGCCCGGCGGGCAGCGGCGCCAGCACGCTCACCGCCACGCCAAGCGCCTCGACCAGGCAACCAAGCGCGAACACATTGACCAGACCCATGCGCCGGACAGCGGGCAGCCAGTAGGCGACCGACGGCGCCGCCGCGATGCCGGTGACAAGCCAGACGCCGGCTTCAAACAGCGATGAGCCGCCGCCATCGCGGACGATGGCGACCAGAAAGGTTGCGGTGACGATGTAGCCAAACCCAAAAATGCCATAGGCAATGGTCAGCGCCAGCAGCGCCGGCGTCCAGGTCAGCGGCGGTTCTTTTTTCGCGGGTCCGCTCCGCACCACGTCGCGCGGCAGATAGCGGTGAACAACAGCCAGGCCGGCGAAAGCCAGAACCGCCGCCATGATCCAGGCCATGCGCCAGCCGCCATCGGCGAGAACGATCAGGCCGAACATGAGGGCCGAGACGGCAATGCCGCTGCCGACACCGCCAAAATGAGTTGACTGCACCCACGGCCTGCCCGCGGCCAAGCCGTGCGAGAGCACGATCGCCGAGACAAATATCATGACAAAGGCGCTGGCGAGACCCGCCAGAAAGCGGATGACGGTCAAGACGATGAAATCGCTCGACATCCCCATGGCCAGAAGCAGCAGGGCGGTGGCGACCAGTCCGGCAACGGCCACCTTGCGCTCGATGCCTTCGGCCCAGCCATAGGCGGCCAGAATGGCGCCGAGCAGATAGCCGGCATAATTGGCCGAGGCGATCCATCCGGCCTCCGCCGGCCCCAGGCCGAGGCCGGCCATCATGGCGGGCAGCACCGGCGTATAGAAGAACCGCCCTAGCCCCATCGCCACCGCCATCGCCACCGCGCCGGCAATCGCGGTGGTCAGGACAGCAGAACTGGTGGTGGCTGCGCTGAGCGGGGATTGCGGCGAATCGGTCATGGTGGAAGATGGTTCGAGCCTGGTTTGATGGCGTTCTCCATGAACCGGAAACGCCGGACTGGCAAGCGCGAGCGGCCGCCAGCCAGACCGATTTTATTGCTGTTTGCCAAGAGTTGATTGGAACTTTCGCGTTGACCGGCTATTTGTGCAATGCAACATAGACGAAAGGAATTCCCATGAAAACTGTCATCGTCACCGGATCCACCAGTGGAATAGGCCTTGGAATCGCCGAAAGCTTCGCGCGCGCCGGCCACAATATCGTGCTCAACGGCCTGGGAAAGAGCGACGATGTCGAGGCGATCCGGGCGCGGCTCGCAGCCCTTGGCGAAGGCAAGGTGATCTTTCATGGCGCCAACATGCTCAAGCCCGATGAAATCGCCGATCTGGTCAAGACCACTGAAACGGAATTCGGCAGCGTCGACGTGCTGGTGCCCAATGCCGGAATTCAGCATGTGGAGAAGATCGAGGATTTTCCACTGGCAAAATGGGACGCAATCATCGCGATCAACCTGAGTTCGGCCTTTCACCTGATCCGCGCCGCCATGGCCGGCATGAAAACGCGGAAATCCGGCCGGATCATCGCCATCGCCTCGGCGCACGGGCTGATCGCCTCGCCCTACAAGAGCGCCTATGTCGCCGCCAAGCACGGCATCCTCGGCCTGATCAAGACCGTTGCGCTGGAAGGCGCCGAATTCGGCGTCACCGCCAACGCCATCTGCCCGGGCTATGTCGAGACGCCGCTTGTGACAGGCCAGATCGCCGACACCGCGAAGACGCGCAACATGAGCGAGGAGGCGGTGATCAGTGACGTGATCCTGAAAGCGCAACCGACCAAGCAATTCGTCACGGTCGAGCAGATCGCCGCACTGGCGCTGTTTCTCGCCTCCGATCAGGCGGCGCAGATCACCGGCGCGGCGCTGCCGATGGATGGCGGCTGGACCGCCCAATGAGCACTGTCAAAGCCAAAAGCACAGCCAGGCCCCGGTCCAGCGCCAAGGTCCGCAAGATCAATCTGGCGCTGCAGGGCGGCGGCGCGCACGGCGCCTTCACCTGGGGCGTCATCGACCGCTTGCTGGATGAGCCGGATATCGAGTTCGAAGGGCTTTCGGGCACCAGCGCCGGCGCCGTCAACGCGGCTGTTCTGGCCCATGGCCTGATGGAAGGCGGACGCATCGGCGGACAGGCGGCACTTGAGGATTTCTGGCGCAGATCGAGCCGGGGCGGCTCGGTATGGTCGCCGGTCCGCGCCATGCCGCAGGTGCCGATCCCCGGCATGGAGATGTTGACGGCCGCCACCTATGCCGCGTTCGACACCATCACCCGCACCTTCTCGCCCTATGAATTCAACCCGTTCGACATCAATCCGCTGCATGATCTGCTCACCGAAAGCGTGGATTTCGAAGGCTTGCGACGGCATTGCGACATCAAGCTGTTCCTGAGCGCCACCAATGTGCGAAGCGGCAGGGTACGGGTGTTCGAATCGAGCGAAGTGAGCGCGGACGTGGTCATGGCGTCGGCCTGTCTGCCATTCCTGTTCCAGGCGGTCGAAATCGACGGCGAGCATTACTGGGACGGCGGCTATGTCGGCAATCCGGCGCTGTTTCCATTCTTTTACAATTGCGAAAGCCGCGACGTGATGATCGTTCACATCAATCCGATGGTGCGCGACGAGGTGCCGAAGACGGCGCCCGACATTCTGAACCGGATCAATGAAATCTCGTTCAACTCGTCCCTGCTGGATGAATTGCGGGCGATCAACTTCGTGTCCCGCCTGATCGAGCAGGAATGGCTGAAGGACGAGTACAAGGACCGATTGAGGCACATTCTGGTGCATTCGGTGCGCGCTGACGCGGCTTTGCGGGATCTTCCGGTCTCCTCGAAATTCGATGTGAGCTGGTCGTTTCTCACCAATTTGCGCGATCGCGGCCGCAGCGAGGCCAACGCCTGGCTTGAGGCCAACCGCGACGCCATTGGCAAGGAATCGACAGTTGATCTGGAGAGCCAGTATCTCGGACTGCCCGGGGTGCGGCGCGCCGATGGCAGCCAGACCAGGATTTCACCGGCTTTGATGGAAGATCGCGGCGATTGACCGGGTTTGCCTGAAACTGTCTTATCCTGCTGCCGGTCTTTCGCCCGGTGACAGGCTGGGATAGGTTTTGTCCAATTGGTTCAAAATCACGAGGCGACATGCCGCAGTCCCACCGCTCATTCATCCGATTCCTCCTCAACGACCAGACGGTCGAGCTCACAGGATTTTCGCCCGATCTCACGCTTCTCGACTGGCTCAGGATCGACCGGCGGCTGACCGGAACCAAGGAGGGATGCGCCGAGGGCGATTGCGGCGCCTGCACCGTGCTGGTCGGGCGCATGGACAATGGCATTCTGATTTACGAATCGGTCAATGCCTGCATCCGCTTCATAGGCTCGCTCGACGCCACCCATGTGGTCACCGTCGAGTACCTCAACCGCCCCGATAGCGCGCTCAGCGCCGTGCAGCAGGCGATGGTCGATCATCACGGCTCGCAATGCGGCTTCTGCACGCCCGGCATCGTTGCCTCGCTGCATGGCTTGTGGCTTGCCGAGCCGGAGCCGGGCGAGGCCGACATCGAACGCGCGCTGCAGGGCAATCTGTGCCGCTGCACCGGCTACGAGCCGATCGTCAAGGCGGCGATCACCGCCGCAAAAACCATTCCGTCGGAGGACAATGACCGGCTGGTGGCTGCCTATGGCGCCACCGTGGCGGCGCTCAACGGGTTTGCTGATGGCTCAAGGGTGACGATCGAGAGTGACCGCGGAACCACCTTCCTGCCAGCCAGCGTCGACGATCTGGCCGCGCTCTATGAGAGCCACCCGGACGCTACGATCATCGCCGGCTGCACCGATGTCGGGCTTTGGGTGACCAAGCAGATGCGCGACATTGCGCCGGTCATTCATATCGGCCACCTTGAAGAACTCAAGCAGATCTCGCTTGACGAGACCGGGGTAACGCTCGGCGCTGGCGCGTCCTACACCGCGGCGCGCGGCGCGCTGATTGCGGCGTTTCCGCAAATGGCCGAACTGTGGGACCGGATCGGCGGCGAGCAGGTGCGCAACATGGGCACGGTCGGCGGCAATATCGCCAATGGCTCGCCGATCGGCGACACGCCGCCGCCGCTGATCGCGCTTGACGCCACGGTGACCCTGCGCAAGGGGGCGGAGCGGCGGACACTGCCGCTGGAAGCGTTTTTCATCGACTATGGCAAGCAGGACCGGCGGCCGGGCGAATTTGTCGAAAGCATCTTCGTCCCGCCGCTCGATGACGACGCCTTTTTCGCGGTCTACAAGATTTCCAAGCGCCGCGACGAGGACATTTCGGCGCTGTGCGCGGCGTTTCGCGTCACGCTCGATGCCGAAGGGCTGGTGGCTTCAGTGCGGATCGCCTTTGGCGGCATGGCCGGCACGCCGAAACGGGCGAAGGCTGCGGAAGCAGCCCTTCTCGGCCAGCCATGGGTCTGGGAGACGATCAGCCACGCGCGCGCGGCGCTTGCAACCGACTACCAGCCCTTGTCGGACTGGCGGGCGAGTGCCGACTACCGGATGCTGTCGGCGCAGAACCTGATGATCCGGTTCTTCCTGGAAACCTGCGGCGCACCCGCACGCATCGAGCGCCACCCGGCGCTGGTGGAGGCATGACGATGGATCATCCGATCTCCCGCAGCAAGACCGAAATCAGCGGCGGCGCGCATGTGACGCGCCAGCATGATTCCGCCCACAAGCATGTCACCGGCAGCGCCGACTATATTGACGACATGCCCGAACCGGCAGGCACGCTGCATGGCTATCTCGGCCTGTCGGACCGGGCCCATGCGACGATCACATCGCTAGATCTTGATGCCGTGCGCGCCTCCGATGGCGTGGTGGCGGTGCTGACGGCAGAGGATGTGCCGGGCTCCAACGATATTTCCCCAACCGGACGCAATGACGAGCCGGTGCTGGCAACCGGAGAGGTGCTGTTTCACGGCCAGCCGGTGTTCGCCGTCATCGCAGAGACCCGCGACCTGGCGCGCCGCGCCGCCAGGAAGGCGGTCTTCGGCTATGATGACCTGCCGCATGTCACCGACGTCCGCGCGGCAATCGCCGCCGATTATCCGGAAGTCACCGATCCATTAAAGCTCGAACGCGGCGATGTGGCCGCGGGGCTCGCCGCCGCTCCGATGCGGCTTTCAGGCGAGATGCGGATTGGCGGACAGGACCATTTCTATCTCGAAGGCCATATTGCATTCGCCATTCCCGGCGAGGATGACGAAGTGACGGTCTGGTCCTCGACCCAGCACCCGAGCGAAGTGCAGCACATGGTGGCGCATGCGCTCGGCACTGTCTCTAATGCCGTGACTGTACATGTCAGGCGGATGGGCGGCGGCTTTGGCGGCAAGGAAACCCAGTCCAACCAGTTTGCGGCCATCGCGGCGATCGCCGCCAAGAAACTCAACCGCGCCGTCAAGATCAGGCCGGATCGCGACGACGACATGATCATCACCGGCAAACGGCATGATTTCGTCGTCGATTATGATGTGGGCTTCGATGAGAGCGGCGTCATTCACGCGCTCGACGCCAGCTTCGCGGCGCGTTGCGGCTTCTCGTCGGACCTGTCGGGACCGGTGACGGACCGGGCGCTGTTTCACGCCGACAATTGCTATTTCTATCAAAATGTGCGGCTGGTCTCCAAGCCGATGATGACCAACACGGTGTCCAACACCGCCTTCCGCGGCTTTGGCGGACCGCAGGGCATGCTCGGCGGCGAACGCGTCATCGAAGAGGTCGCCTATGCGCTGGGACGCGATCCGCTGGAAATCCGCAAGGCCAATTTCTACAGTGGGCCGGGCCGCGACGTGACGCCTTATCACCAGACCGTCGACGACAACATCATCGCCCGGATTGTCGAGGAACTGGAAACCTCGTCGGATTACCAGGCGCGGCGCGCCGAGATCATCGCGTTCAATGAAACCAGCCCGGTGGTCCGCCGCGGCATCGCGCTGACGCCGGTGAAATTCGGCATCTCGTTCACCGCAACCTTTTACAACCAGGCAGGCGCGCTGGTGCATGTCTACCAGGACGGCTCGATCCATCTCAACCATGGCGGCACCGAAATGGGCCAGGGGCTCAACACCAAGGTGGCGCAGGTGCTGGCCGAGGAGTTCCAGGTCGATCTCGACACCATCCGCATCACCGCCACCACCACCGGCAAGGTGCCCAACACGTCGGCCACGGCCGCCTCGTCGGGCACCGACCTCAACGGCATGGCGGCGGCCAACGCGGCGCAACAGATCAAGACGCGGCTGGTGGCGTTTGCCTCGGAAAAATTCAGCGTGCCGCCGGAGCAGGTGGAATTCATTCCCAACCATGTGCGCATCGGCAATGAGCTGATGGCATTTGGCGCGTTCATCAAGCTTGCCTACCAGGCGCGCGTGCAGCTTTCGGCGGCGGGCTTCTACAAGACGCCCGACATCCACTGGGACCGCGCCAAGGGCATGGGCCGGCCGTTCTATTACTTCGCCTATGGCGCGGCGGTGTCGGAAGTCTCGGTCGACACGCTGACCGGCGAATACCAGGTCGACCGCGTCGATGTGCTGCACGATGCCGGGCGCTCGCTCAACCCGGCGCTCGACATCGGCCAGATCGAAGGCGCCTTCGTGCAGGGCATGGGCTGGCTGACGACGGAGGAATTGTGGTGGGACGACAAGGGCCGGCTTCGCACCCATGCGCCCTCGACCTACAAGATCCCACTCGCCTCCGACCGGCCGCGCATTTTCAACATCAAGCTGGCTGACTGGGCCGAAAACCGCGAACCGACCATCCGCCGTTCCAAGGCTGTCGGCGAGCCGCCCTTCATGCTGCCGATCTCGGTGCTCGAGGCGCTCGGCATGGCCGCGGCGTCGATCGCCGATTACCGGGTCTCGCCACGGCTCGACGCGCCGGCGACGCCGGAAC
>LADQ01000057.1 GCA_000961635.1 Hoeflea sp. BRH_c9
AGCCTGGCCGACGCCGCCGCGGTGCAGCCCTCGACGCTGGTGCGGCTTGCGCGCCACCTCGGTTATGACGGTTTCACGGATTTCCAGACCGTTTTCCGCGACCGGCTGAAGGATCGCGCCTCCTCCTACGAGGAACGGCTGCAGAGTCTCGAGAAGGGCATCACCGGCGATTCCTACGAGGGCGCGCTCCTGAGCGGATTCCTCTCGTCGGCGCGGCAATCCATCGACAGCCTTTCCGAAGCGATCAATCCGGCCGATTTTGCCCGGTGCGTTAGCGTTTTGGCGGAGGCAGAGACCATCTACATCGTCGCCAAGCGTCGCGCCTATCCGCTCGCCGCCCTGATGTCCTACACTTTCGGCAAACTCGGCGTCAGGACCGTCACGGTCGATTCAGCCAACGGGATCGACCAGGAAATCGTGCAGATGGCCACGCCAAAAGACGCCGCCATCGCCTGCTCTTTCGCGCCCTACGCGCCGGCCACGGTCGAGCAGGCGCAGGCGCTCACCCGCAATGGGGTTCCACTGGTGGCGATCACCGACACTGCCCTATCGCCGCTCGCCTCCTGCACAAAATATTGGCTGGAAGTCTCAGAGCATGATTTCGCAGGCTTTCGATCGCTCTCCGCCAGCATGGCGTTGACCATGGCGCTGCCCGTCGCGGTGGCGGAGCGCCGCCGCTTGCGCGGCTGAGAAAGCGAGAATGCACAACAGAACCGTTTTGTTTCGTATTGACAACGAAATGGAATATATGTTTCATTTTGGTGGTAGGCGGCGCCCATTGACGTCGCCGGAGGTGCCAGATGCCCAGACGCGAAAATGACAGGCTTGACGTCATTACGATCGGCCGTTCCTCGGTCGATCTTTACGGTCAGCAGGTCGGCGGCCGGCTGGAGGACATGGCCTCGTTCGCCAAATATATCGGCGGCTCTCCGACCAATATCGCCGCCGGCAGCGCGCGGCTCGGACTGAAGTCCGCCCTGATCACCCGCGTCGGCGACGAGCACATGGGCCGCTTCATTCGCGAACAGCTGGAAAAGGAGGGCGTGGACACAGGCGGCATCGTCACCGATCCCAGGCGCCTG
This sequence comes from Hoeflea sp. BRH_c9, assembly GCA_000961635.1. Lineage (GTDB taxonomy): Bacteria > Pseudomonadota > Alphaproteobacteria > Rhizobiales > Rhizobiaceae > Hoeflea. Next base: position 1,083 of record LADQ01000057.1, read on the forward strand.
ACCGCCCTGGTCCTGCTCGGCATCCGCGACCTTGAGCAGTTTCCGCTGATCTTCTACCGCGAGAACTGCGCGGACATGGCGCTGTGCGAGGACGATATCGATCCGGCCTTCATCGCCCGCGCGCGCGCGATCTGCGCCACAGGCACGCATCTTTCCCATCCCCAGACCGAAGCCGCCGTTCTCAAGGCACTGCGCCTGGCGCGCGAAACCGGTGCGAAGACGGCTCTCGACATCGATTTCCGCCCCAACCTCTGGGGGCTCGCCGGACACGGCGCCGGGGAAAGCCGTTTCATCGCGTCGGACGCGGTTACCCAAAAGCTGCAATCGACGCTGCACCTGTTTGACCTCATCGTCGGCACCGAGGAGGAATTCCATATCGCCGGCGGCTCGACCGACACGCTGGAAGCGCTGAAAGCGGTTCGCGCCGTCTCGGACGCGACACTCGTCTGCAAACGCGGCGCGCAAGGCGCTGTCGCCTTCGAGGGCGCCATTCCGGCCAGCCTTGACGATGGCCAGAGCGGGCCCGGCTTCCCGATCGAGGTCTTCAACGTGCTGGGCGCGGGCGACGGCTTCATGAGCGGCCTGCTCAAGGGCTGGCTCACCGGCGAGGATTGGCCGACATCGCTGAAATACGCCAATGCCTGCGGCGCATTCGCCGTCTCGCGGCACGGCTGCACGCCCGCCTACCCATCCTGGACGGAACTGCAGTATTTCCTCGAAACCGGCATCCGCAATCCGGTGCTGCGCAAGGACGCGGCGCTCGAACAGATCCACTGGTCAACCAACCGCAAGGGCGACTGGTCGACCATGCGCGTGTTCGCCTTCGACCACCGCATGCAGCTCGAGGCGATGGCCGACGAGGCTGGTGTGCCCCATGAGCGCATCGGCGACTTCAAGCGGCTCTGCCTGAAGGCGGCGCTGGCAGTTGCCGGCGGCAGGCCCGGTTACGGAATCTTGTGTGACAGCCGCCTCGGCCGCGATGCGCTCTATCAAGCGGCGGGCACCGGTCTCTGGATCGGGCGGCCGGTCGAGTGGCCCGGATCCCGGCCCTTGACGCTTGAGCCGGAGATCGGCCCGGATTTCGGCGGCCTTGGCGAATGGCCACTGGAGCACGTCGTCAAGGTGCTCTGCTTCTATCACCCGGACGACGATGCGGCGACCAGGGCCATGCAGGAAGACGTGGTCAAACGGCTTTTCGCCTCGACACGGCGCAATCGCCTCGAAATGCTGCTGGAGGTGATCCCGTCCAAGGTCGGCCCTGTTGACGAGACCACCACGGCGGCGGTGATCGAGCGGTTTTATGAGATCGGCGTCTATCCCGACTGGTGGAAGCTGGAGCCGATGAAGACCGACGCCGACTGGGAAAACGCCTGCGCGGCGATCGAGCGCCATGACCGGCATACGCGCGGGGTTGTCGTTCTCGGGCTCGACGCCCCGGCCGCCGAACTGGAGAAGAGCCTCACCAGCGCCGCCCGGCACCATCTGGTCAGGGGTTTCGCCGTCGGCCGCACGATTTTCGGCGATGCGGCGAAGAAATGGCTTACCGGACGTATCAGCGATGAGGATGCGGTCGCTTTGATGGTGACAAACTACCGCTCGCTTTGCGATGTCTGGGACAGGGCGAAGGCCTGACGGGAGGATGAAACGATGAAGACAGTACGGCTGACAGCCGCGCAGGCGCTGGTGCGCTATCTATCCAGCCAGTTCAACGAGGATGGCGAACGCTTCATCGCCGGCTGCTGGGCAATCTTCGGCCACGGCAATGTGGCGGGCATCGGCGAGGCGCTTTACGGCGCCCGCGACACCTTCCCGACATGGCGCGGCCACAACGAGCAGACAATGGCGCATGCGGCCATCGCCTACGCCAAACAGCTCGGACGGCGCCGCGCCATGGCGGTAACCTCCTCCATCGGCCCCGGCGCAACCAACATGGTGACAGCCGCCGCGCTGGCCCATGTCAACCGCCTGCCGGTGCTGCTGATTCCCGGCGATGTTTTCGCGGGCCGCGGGCCGGATCCGGTGTTGCAGCAGGTCGAGGATTTCAACGACGGCACCGTGTCGGCCAATGACTGCTTCAAGCCGGTCAGCCGCTACTTCGACCGCATTACCCGCCCCGAGCAATTGCTCACAGCACTTCCCCGCGCGATGCGCATCATGACCGATCCGGCTGATTGCGGTCCCGTCACGCTGGCCATGTGCCAGGATGTGCAGGCCGAAGCCTTCGACTGGCCCGCGAGCTTCTTCGAGACAAAGACCTGGCGCCAGCGCCGTCCCGCGCCCGACACACACGAGCTGGCGGCCGCGGTGGAGGCGATCCGGGTAGCCCGGAATCCCATCATCGTCGCAGGCGGCGGCGTACATTACTCCGGCGCTTGCGATGCGCTGAAACACTTCGCGGAAATGCTGACAATCCCGGTGACGGAAACCCAGGCCGGCAAATCCGTGCTGCCGTGGGACCATCCTCTCAATATGGGGCCGATCGGCGTCACTGGTGCTGCCAGCGCCAATGACGTCGCCGCCAAGGCCGATCTCGTCATCGGCGTCGGCACCCGATTTCAGGATTTCACCACCGGCTCCTGGTCCCTGTTCAGCAACCCGGACCGAAAGATCCTCTCGCTCAACGTCCAGCCCTTCGACGCTTTCAAGCACGATGCGCTGCCGCTGATCGCCGATGCGTTCACCGGCCTGCAGGCGCTCACCGATGCCTTGAAAGATCACAGTTTCGAAGCCCCCTCCGCCTCGTTGAAGCAAGGCTGGTTCGCGGCCGTGGACGCCCTGACCGCCGCCCCGCAGCCGGACGAGAACGCGCTGCCCACCGACATGCAGGTGATCGGCGCTGTCCAGCGCGCCGCCCGGGAAAACACGGTGGTCATGGGCGCGGCAGGCACGATGCCGGGCGAATTGCACAAGCTCTGGAAAGCCGGCCGGCCAATGTCCTATCATATGGAATACGGCTATTCCTGCATGGGCTACGAGATCGCCGCCGGCATCGGCATCAAGATGGCCGAGCCCGAGCGCGACGTCATCGTGATGCTCGGCGACGGATCTTACATGATGGCCAATTCCGAACTGGCGACAGCCGCGACGATGGGTATCAAGATTACCGTCGTCATCACCGACAATCGCGGTTATGGCTGCATCAACCGGCTGCAGATGGCGACCGGCGGCGCTGAGTTCAACAACCTCTTCGACCATTCCCACCATGTGAAGCAGTCCCATATCGACTTCGTCGCCCACGCCGGGTCGATGGGGGCTGACGCGAGAAAAGCGGGTTCCATCGCCGAACTGGAAGCCGCGCTCGCCCGAGCCCGCGACCTTGAGGGGCCGGCTGTCATCGTCATCGACACCGATCCATACCCCTCCACCGAAGCCGGCGGCCACTGGTGGGAGGTGGCGGTGCCGGAGGTCTCGGAGCGCGAACAGGTGCGCGCTGCCCGCAAGAATTACGAAGCCAACCTCAAGGCGCAGCGCGCCGATTGATCCCGAGGATATAGATGAGCATCAAGATCGGCATTTCCCCGATAGCCTGGCAAAACGACGACCTGCCCGAGATGACGGCCGGCTACACGATGGAGCAATGCCTGAGCGAAGCGCGCGAGATCGGTTACATCGGCGTCGAACGTGGCCGCCGCATGCCGCAGGACACCGAGGGCCTTCGCAAATATCTCGAGCAATATGACCTGGCGCTTTGCGGCGGCTGGTATTCCGGCAACCTTCTGGTCAACGATTTGGCCACCGAGCGCGAAGCCATCGCCCGGCAGGTCGAGCAATTTGCGGCTCTCAATTCGCCCTGCCTGGTCTACGCGGAATGCTCCAACACGGTCCAGGGCGACATCTCGGTCCCTGTCAACGACCGCCCGAGGCTCAGCCGCGACGAGGTGTTCGCCTATGGCCGCAAGCTGAGCGAAATCGCCAAGTGGATGGCGGACCAGGGCATGGTGCTCGCCTATCACCATCACATGGGCTCCTTCATCGAAGCCGAGCAGGAGATCGACTGGCTGATGCAGTCCTCCACGCCGGAAGTAACGCTGTGCTTTGACACCGGACACCTGCTGTTCGGCGGCGGCGACGTGATGGGCGTGCTCAAGCGCTGGAGCGAGCGCGTGCATCACGTCCATTTCAAGGATATCCGCCCCGAAATCGTCAAGGACGTCCGCGACAACGACCGCTCCTTTCTCGACGCAGTGATCGCCGGCGCGTTCACCGTGCCGGGCGACGGCTGCATCGATTTTCAGGCGGTCGCCGACCATCTGAAGAAAATAGGCTATGATGGCTGGATCGTGGTCGAAGCCGAGCAGGATCCAGCCAAGGCGCCGCCCTATGAATATTCCCGCATGGGATACAGCGAAATCCTGAAGGTCTGCGCGCAAGCTGGCCTGGCGATCGCAGACAAACCGTGAGGGAACCGCACAGTTGAAACTCCTGGATTTCAACAACCCGTTTTTCAAACCGCTGCCGCTGCGCGTCGCTGTGGTGGCGGTTTGCGCGCTGTGGGGCGTTTTCGAGTTCGTGTCGGGTGCGCCCTTCTGGGGCGTGGTGTTCGTCGGCATGGCCGCGATCGCCTTCCATGGGCTTTTCATCAGCTTTGAACCGCGAGAGCCGACATCGGACGAAACAAGCGAAGGACAGGACAATGGCTAACCTGCTGGTCAAACCAAAGGCAACCGAGGGCCGTGTCACCCATGTAACCCCCGAAAGCGCCGACTGGACCTATGTCGGCTTTGATCTTTACAGACTGAAGCCGGGCGAAACGGTTTCCGCCGAAACCGGGGATCGCGAAGTGTGCCTCGTCTGGATCAGCGGCAAGAGCACGGTCGAGGCAGGCGGCGCGCAATTCGGCTCTGTCGGCGAACGCATGAGCCCTTTCGACGGACCGCCATGGGCGCTCTATGTCCCTGCCGGATCGACCTGGTCGGCAACTGCCGAGACGGAGCTTGAACTGGCCGTCTGTTCGGCGCCGGGCGGAGGCGACCATCAGGCCAGGCTCATTCCGCCAGACACGCATCCGCCGTTGGTTCGCGGCAAGGGTTCGAATGTCCGCCATGTCACCAACATCATGCCGGAAAATGACGGCGCCGCGCATTCGTTGCTGGTGGTCGAGGTTGTCACGCCGAACGGCAACACATCGTCCTATCCGTCGCACAAGCACGACCGCGACGACCTACCCCATGAGAGCCAGCTGGAGGAAACCTATTACCACCGGCTCAATCCGCCGCAGGGTTTCGCCTTCCAGCGTGTCTACACCGACGACCGCTCCCTCGACGAGGCGATGGCGGTCGAGGACGGCGATGTCGTGCTGGTGCCGAAGGGTTACCATCCCTGCGCCACCATCCACGGCTACGACCTCTATTATCTCAATGTGATGGCGGGTCCGAAGCGGATCTGGAAGTTCCACAACCAAAAGGAACACGAGTGGCTCATTGGCGCGTGATGCCACTCTGTTGAAAATGTACCGGAAGGTTGCAGCTATCCTGGGCTGAACCTAGTCGAGCTGATATCCCGGGTCGGGCCACTCCGTGGGAGCTGCGGCATCCCTGGCGACATAGCTTCGGACGGCAAGATCGGTCATGTACCAGCCCCAATTGATCAGCATCCCTGCTCGCGGTCGCTGAAAGGGTCCAGTCTTGTCCGGATCGAAGCGAGCGCACCCGTCTTCGTCGCCGGCCCGTCGTCTCGGGCCGATCCTCCCGGGCATGAACGTCGGTTACTGCATCGGGACCACCCACAGGCAATGCGGCGCATGGAACCCTAACAAGGCCCAGGCATTGTAGGCAGGTACGTTTCAACTGCAAAGGAGAACACGATGCCGACCATGGAAAACGCCAAAATCCTCATCATGTCGACCCACGGCTTCGAACAATCCGAACTCGTCCATCCGCTCGAACAACTCAGAAAGACCGGCGCCACGGTCCATGTCGCCACGCTTGACGGCCAGCCGATCAAGGGTTGGGACAACGGCGATTGGGGCGATACGGTCGACGCCGATCTGAAGATATCCGACGTCAAGGCCGACGATTACATCGCGCTGGTGCTGCCCGGCGGCCAGATCAATCCCGATCTGTTGCGCGCCGACAAGGACGCCGTGAAGCTGGTCCGCGACTTCGTCACCCATGACAAGATCGTCGCCGCCATCTGCCACGCCCCCTGGCTGCTGATTGAAGCCGGCGTGATCAAGGGCCGCCGGGCCACTTCCTACCATTCCATCCGCACCGACATGGAAAATGCCGGCGCCAAGTGGGAAGACAGCGAAATCGCCATCGACAACGGCATCATCACCAGCCGTTCGCCCAAGGATCTGGAAGCCTTCATCTCCAAGATCATCGAGGAAGTGCGCGAAGGCGAGCATCATCGCCAGGCCGCCGACGCTGCCTGATCGGGCGATGCGACTGACGCCAGTCAACAGGGGTGGCCGCCGATGCGGCCGCCCCGACCCCGCCGCATCGGCGGACATATTATACCGACCCATTTTCATTCATATTCAGCGGGAGATCGCATGACCCACCCACCAGTCCCTCACAACACCCTCATCGTCGTCGGCACCGGCGAAGGCGCCACATTCTATCGCAATTCCGCAAAGGGCGGCGAGCTCAAACTGCAACACAAAAAGGATCTGAAGCCCGGCGATCTTGCCGATGAAGGTCCGGCCGGCAAGCAGGCGCCGGATGTCTCGCCGAAGGAATCTATGGAAGCCACCTTTGCCAAGATCCTGGCCAATCATCTCTACGACATGGCCCAGGCGCACAAATTCGACAAATTGATCCTCGTGCTTGATCCTGACACGCTGGGCGAAACCCGCCCCAGTCTGCATGTCAGCGTGACCGACAAGATCATGCTGGAATTGCCGAAAACCCTGGTCAACAACAGCATCGACGAGATCGAACGCTCGATTCTGACGGCTCTCTGAACAATGGCGCGATCCGGCCGGGCGCGACGCCCGGCCGCTTTTACATCAATTTCCGCGCACAAGACCCAAAAACCCCACCCGATCCTGCGGCGCGCCGGCCCGTTCTGAAGCGCCGCTTACGGTTGCCTCATCCCGCCCCGCATGCGAAACCTTGCTCGCACTGACTTTGATTGGGGGGAACATGACTGTCAGCTACACCACCGAGCGCATGCTGCATTTTGGCGATTGCGACATTTCCGGCACGGCCTATTACCCGTCCTATCTCAATCTCCTGAACGGCGTGATCGAGGAATTCTGGTCCTCGATCGGTTACCCGTGGCATGAAATCATCTGGAAGGAGCGCTGGGGAACTCCAACGGTGCACCTGACCTGCGATTTTTCAAAACCGTCGTTTTTCGGCGACAAGCTGACTTTCGAACTGACCATCACCAAGGTCGGCAAATCTTCGATGACCGTGGAACATGCCGTGCTGTGCGGCGGCGAGCATCGTTGGTCGGGCAAGCAGGTGCTGGCGGCAAGCTGGCTCGACAAGCACACATCCATGCCCTGGCCCGACCCGGTCCGCGCCAAGCTGGTATCATTCCTGCCGCAAGAGCCCGCGGAATAGGTTTCGGTCCGGCCGAGGCGCCTCAGTCGGACCTGATTTTCGGCGATTTCTCCGGCAGCAGCCCGGAGCGGAATTTCTGCAGCACGAATTGCAGCAGCAGCCCGACCAGCAGCATGCGGATATAGGAGGAGCGGGTCACCCATTCCGGCGGCAGCCGGCTGGTGAAGATCTCGGTCGCCGACCAGATGAACCAGATGACAAGCGCGCCGACGATGGCGCCGCGATTGTTGCCCGACCCGCCGGCCATCAGCATCACCCAGACCAGGAAGGTGACCAGCAGCGGTTCCGTCGCCGATGGCGACAGGAACTTGAAATAATGCGCCGACAGACCGCCCGCCAGCCCCATGATGGCGCAGCCTATGACGAAGGTCTGCAGCCGGAACCAGTCGACATCCTTGCCCGCGGCCCGCGCCGAATCCTCATTGTCGCGGATCGCCCTCAGCGTCCGGCCCCAGGGGCTGAGATAAAGCCGCTGGCACAGGATGTAGACTGAGAGCACGCAAAACCAGACAACGGCGAGATAGAGAAGGTCGGCCTCCCTGCCGTGCACCAGATCACCGAACGGGCGCGGCACGCCGGCGATGCCGAGACTGCCGTTGGTGAGCCAGGATTCGTTGACGATGACCAGCCGCAGGATCTCCGCAATCCCCACCGACGCCATCGCCAGGTAATCGCTCTTCAGCCGGACGCAGATCTTGGCCACCACCCAGCCGGTCACCCCGGCGACGATCATCGCCGCCAGCAGTCCGACAGGGATCGGCAGACCGAAGCCACCCAGATGTTTGGAGGATACCGCCGTGGTGACGATCGCCGAGGCATAGGCGCCGACGGCGAAGAACCCGGCAATGCCGGCATTGAACAGGCCGCCCATGCCCCATTGCACGTTCAGGGCCAGGCACAGCACCGCATAGATGCCGCCGGCGATCAGCACGCTGACCAGATAGAACAACAGGCCGGTCATTTCCATTACAAGAGCCTCCCCTTGAACAGGCCCTGCGGCCGGAACAGAAGCAGCGCCACCATGATGAAGAAGGCGACGGCGGATTTGTAGGACGGCGAAATCAGCGGCTCGTCGCTGAGCCAGGTAAACGTCGCGGTTTCCTCGGCGATGCCAATGATCAGCCCCCCGGCAATCGCCCCCATCGGCTTGCCGATGCCGCCGAGCACGGCCGCGGCGAACATCGCCAACAACAGGTTCCAGCCCAGATTGGGATGCATGCTGGTATCCATGCCGGCAAACACCCCGGCGGTAGCGGCCATCGACGCGCCGATCACCCAGGTCCAGCGGATCACCCGCTCGGTGTCGAGTCCTGCGACCGCCGCCAGTTCCGGCTCATCGGAAACCGCCCGCATCGCCCGGCCCAGCTTCGAGCGGGTCAGGAAGAAATGCAGCGCAATGGCGATGATCAGGGTGAGAATGATCACCTGCATGTGCAACTCGGAGATCCGGAACGTGTCAAACAGCACCACCGGCATGCGCACGCCCGAGATGAACACCTGGTTGCCCGAACTCCAGAACAATTGCGCCAGCGACCGGAAAATCAATGCAACCCCGAAGGAGGCGATCACCGTGTAGATGGTCGGCAGTTTGCGCAGCGGCTTGTAGAAGAACTGGTCCACCGCCAAGGCCGACACGATCGCCAGCGCGATGCCGAACGGCAGCAGCAACAGCGGATGTACCGGGATGAACCACACCGCCGTCAGCACGCCGTAGCCGCCGATGGTCATCAGATCTCCATGGGCGAAATGCGCAAACCGCAATATCCCGAAGATCATCGAGATGCCGACAGCGCCCAGCGCATAGACGCTGCCGATGGTCAGTCCGGGAACCAGATAGAGATTGATGAAATCGATCATGCCGCAGCACCCCCGAGGAACGAACGGCGCACCGCATCATCATTCAGCAGCGCCTCCCCTGCTCCCGATATGAAATTCTTGCCGCTGACCAGCACATGGCCGTTGTCGGCGATGCGCAAGGCCTGTTTGGCGTTCTGCTCGACCATCAGGATGGTCACTCCGCGCTTGCGGATATCGAGCAGCAGGTCGAAGATGATCTCGAGATAGGCCGGCGACAGGCCCGCCGTCGGCTCATCGAGCAACAGTAGCTTGGGCTCGCTCATCAGCGCCCGGCCCATCGCCACCATCTGCCGCTGACCGCCGGACAGTTCACCCGCCGGCTGGCCAAGCTTGTCCCTGAGATCGGGAAACAGCGCCAGCACGCTCTCGCGCACCGCTTCCTTGTCCTTGGGCGGCGCGGCATAGGTGCCGACGTCGAGATTCTCGTCCACCGTCAGCGTCGGAAACACGTTGCGGCTCTGCGGCACCATGGAAATGCCCAGCGGCACCAGTTCGGCGGTCTTCAGCCCGGTGATGTCCTTGCCGGCAAAATCTATGCCGCCCTCCGACCGGGCCGTCAGCGCGAAAATGGTCTTGAGCAAGGTCGACTTGCCTGCGCCATTCGGCCCGATGATGACGGAGATTTCGTGGTCCTGGACGTCGAGATTGATGCCCTCGATGATCGGCACGCCGCCGTAACCGGCGACCAGGCCCTTGACCGACAACAGCGCACTCATGGCCGGGCCTCGTATTTTCCGCCGCCGAAATAGGCTTCGATGACGCGCGCGTCCTGGCGCACTTCGTCCACGGTGCCTTCCATCAGCAGCGTGCCCTGGGCCATGACGATGACCTCATCGCAGAGTTTCGAGACATAATCGAGATCATGCTCGATCAGGCAGAAGGTCAGGCCCTGTTCCTTGTTCAAAAGCAGGATCTTGTCGGAAATCTTGGCCAGCAGCGTCCGGTTGATGCCGGCGCCGATCTCGTCGAGAAGAATGATCTTCGGCTTGCGCATCAGCGCCCGGCCGAGTTCGAGAAGCTTCTTCTGGCCGCCGGAGAGGTTGCCCGCCTTCTCGTCCTTGACCTGGTCGATCTCGAGGAATGTCACCATGTCGCGCGCGGCGCGGTAGGTCTTTTCCTCCTCCTGGGCAAATCGGCCGCGGCGAAAGATGACGTTGAAGACGTTCTCGCCGATCGGCGTGGCCGCAGCCGCCATGAAATTCTCGATCACCGTGAGCTGAGAAAATTCGTGCGGAATCTGAAACGTCCGCGCCAATCCACGCGCCGCGCGCTGGTGCGGTTGCAGCCCGGTAATGTCCTTGCCCTCGAGCAGGATCTTGCCGCCGTTGAGCGCGACATGACCGGCGATCGCATTGAACATCGTGGTCTTGCCCGCGCCATTGGGGCCGATCAGGCCGGTGATCCGGCCTGCGGGGATGTCGAAGCTGACGTCATCGACGACATTGGGGCCGCCATAACTCACCTTCACATGTTCAACTGAAATCATCTGCGCCCCATGTCGCGGCCTGGTTGGGCCGCCGGCGATGCCTTTCATGACCGGTCCGGCCTGATGGCTCGCGCTTTGTTTGTGCCCCTCCCCACAGATCGCAGGGAGGAGCTGACGTTTCAGTCCGGTTCAGCCCGGATTATTCGACAATCGCGATCTGCTTGTAGACTGTGCCGTCAACCACAAACTTGCCGATGAAGCCGGCAACATCGCCGTTCTCGTCAAAATCGTAGCTGCCGCCGGCGCCATCATAATCGATGTCCTTGCCGTCCTTGATCAGCGCCTTTGCCTTCTCCCATTCGCCGGGGCCGACCTTTTCGCCAGGTGCCGAGGCGATGGCGCGCAATGCTTCGGCCATCTTGGCGCGGTCAGCCGAACCGGCCTGTTCGATCGCCAGCAGCGCCAGGAAGGTGGCGTCGTAGGTCTGGTCGACGAAGGGCTTGTCGGCAGGCTCGCTGTATGCCGCGGTGTAGAGCTCGTGCAGCTTGGCCTGGTTCGGGTTGTCGGCTGGCGAGGTCGGCGCCGAGAAGAACGATGTTGCCAGCGCTTCCGCGCCGATGTCGGCGATCAGCGCTTCGTCGCGCAAACCATCGGTACCGACGAATTTGGTGAACAACCCACCCTCGATCGCCTGCTTGACAATCTTGCCGCCGGAATCGCCGGCATAGGCGATCACCACCAGCGCGTCGCCGCCGGCCTTCGACAGGGTCGCGAGTTCGGATCGGTAGGAGTTCTTCTTCTCCTCATGCTTGACCTCGGCCACCACTTCGCCGCCAAGCGCCTTGTAGGCCTCGACAAATGTGCCGCCGATGCCGACGCCGTAATCATTGTTGACGAAGGTCACGGCGACCTTGGTCAGACCTTCATCCATCACCATCTTGGCCAGAACCTCGCCCTGGAAATTGTCCGACGGCACGATCCGGTAGAGCAGGTCATTGTCCTTGATCCCGGTCATCGCCGGCGAGGTGGCAGTGGGCGATATCTGCACCACGCCGGCCGGAATGGCGGCAGCCTCGGCAGAGGCGATGGTGGTTCCCGACATCAGCGCACCCATGATGATCGGCACGTTCTCGATGTTAATCAGCTTGCCGGCGGCGTCGACCGCGCCTTGCGACGAACCGGTGGTGTCGCCATAGACCGCAACCGCCTGCCCGTCGAGCAGGCCACCCTGATCATTGACGTGGCTCACGGCCAGATTGGCGGCATTCTGCAACGGCGGAATGAAGCTTGCGATCGGACCGGTGATGTCCATCAAGAGGCCGATTTTGGTATCGGCGGCGAGTGTTGCCGCGCTGGACGCGAGCAACGCCGCGACAGCCAATGCATATGTTGTTTTTTTCATTTTACTGCTCCCATTGATTATTACGCCCTATGCTACGTGAGCGCCCCGCGGGCTACCATCAGAAAACGCTCAGATTTCTTGCATAATGTGTGTTTCGAACGAACCGGGAAGCGAAACCTCCAGCAGTTCGAGATCGCCGCTCATGTCACTGTAGCGCGTCGCCATCCGCGGCGGAATGACAAATGCATCGCCTTTTTCAAGACGATAGGGCTGCTTGCCCTCGCCTTCCAGCATCATGCTGCCAGACATGACGAAATTGAACAGGATATCGCCTTCATGCCGCGTCCAGACCGGCGCCGTTGCGCCCGCCGGCCGCACCACCATCACCGAGGCGACACCCTTGGTGTTGTCGTTGATCGTCGTGTCGCGCGCCTCAAAACCGGGGATGCGGAACGGCTTGAAGATCCCATCTTTGGCCAGGCTGTGAACAAAGCGCTGGCCGTCCCATTCGCGCTCCGGCCGTTCGTGTGCGGTCGGAAGCTCCATGTCATGATCGATTTCGGTGACATGGTCGGCCGGAACACCGATCTCGATCACCTCGATCCCGTCGGCCGCATGCAGCACCTTGTGGCGGATCTGCGGTGGCTGGATGAAGCAATCGCCGGCATGCAGCCGCCGCGGTCCGCCCTGGTCCTCATAGAGCACGTCAACCCAGCCGCTGATGCAGAAGATCAGCTGGAACCCGACCTTGTGGAAATGCACCATGTCGGGCACCGGCCCGTCCGGCACTCTTATGTGCGAGGCAATCATCGCGCCGCCAAGCCGCGAGGGCACCAGATCGCGGTATTCCATGCCGGCGCGGCCGATGATCCACGGCGCCTGATCGGCCAGGCGGCGGACCACGAAGGCGTGCTTGGTCTCGGGCATCACCAGCGGCGGATTGAGTTCGTCGATTTCGATGCGGGTGCCATTGGGCGCGGTCAGTTCGCGCTTTCCACCGGCAAACCCATCGGGATCATCGGTCAGGATGCGCAGCGTGCCCGGCGCTTCGGGCGCGCCCTTCTGGATGCGGATCCGAAGACCATGGCCCGACAGAACCGCCACCTCGGGATTGTCCGCCGGGTAGATCATGTCGAGACGCATTTTCAGCGTTTTGGTGAAGAACGGCAGATCGTCCCGCAGTTCATTGGTCGGCAATCTGATTTCCGCGCGTGTGTCCAACCTGCTCTCCCAATATCGGCCCGCCATCGCCATGCCGGTTCAACCACCAATTATGCTGCGAACCCATAAGTTTCGACGGTATTTGAAGACTATCCAACCGGATAGATATTTCAAGGCTAAAATATTATCTCCGTTCCGAGCCCGCCTGCTACAGCTCGGTCCGCACCCGCCACAGTTCCGGAAACAGCTCCACATCCAGCATGCGCCTGAGATAGCTGGTGCCGCCGGTGCCGCCGGTGCCGCGCTTGAGCCCGATCACCCGCTCCACCGTGGTGACATGGTTGAACCGCCAGCGCCGGAAATAATCCTCCAGATCGACCAGTTTCTCGGCCACTTCATAAAGCGCCCAGTGCTTCTCCGGCGCTTCGTAGACAATCTTCCAGGCGGCGGTCACCCCGTCATCAACCTCATGCGTGGCGCTGACATCGCGCGACAGCACCGCTTCGGGCATTGCCACCCCGCGCCGCGCCGCAAGCCTGAGTACCTCATCATAGAGGCTTGGCACAGCCAGTTCCGCCTCGAGCTTGGCCAGAATGCCGGGCAGATGCGCATGCGGCTTCATCATCGCGTGATTGCGGTTGCCCAGCGCATATTCGATCAGCCGGTACTGAAACGACTGAAAGCCGGAGGACTGGCCGAGCTTGCGGCGGAAATGGGTGTAATCGCTCGGCGTCATCGTTCTGAGCACATCCCAGGCGGAATTGAGCTGTTCGAATATCCGCGACACCCGCGCCAGCGTCTTCATCGCCGGCTGCAACTGATCGGTCTTGATCGCCTCGCGCGCAGCAAGGATTTCATGGATCACCAGACGCATCCACAATTCCGAGGTCTGGTGCTGGATAATGAACAGCATCTCGTCATGGGCGTCGGTTCTGGGTTTTTGCGCGCCAAGCACCTGATCCAGGCACAGATAATCGCCATAGGACATACGCCCGTCGAAATTCATCTCTGCGCCTTCAACGGAAGGATCGTAGTCCTTGTTCTCGCTCATGTAACCGCTTTCCGGACCTTGAAGACAGGCTGGTCCCATTCCCCCGTGGCAATGATCTCGCACAGCGCTGAAGCGGCATGGCTGACCTCATCGGGAGTGTTGTAAAGCGGGCAGAAGCCGAACCGCATGATGTCGGGCGCGCGGAAATCGCCAATGACGCCGCGCGCAATCAGCGCCTGCATCGCCGCATAGCCTTCGTGGAAGCGGAACGACACCTGCGAGCCGCGAGCTTGCGGGTCGCGCGGGCTGGCGAGTTTGACGTCCCTGCACCCGGCCTCGACCTCGGCGATGAATTGTTCCGAAAGTTCAATCGAGCGCGCGCGGATAGCTTCCATGGTGACGCCGTCAAAGGCGTCGAGCGCCGCGTCCAGCACCGCCATCTGGATCACCGGCGGCGTGCCGACCCGCATCCGGCTGATGCCCTCGCCCGGACGATAATCGAGGTCGAAGGCGAAGGGAGCGGCGTGCCCGAGCCAGCCCGAAAGCGCCGGACGGACCTGGTCAATCAGATCGGGACGGACATGGATAAAGCCCGGTGCGCCGGGGCCGCCATTGAGGTATTTGTAGGTGCAGCCAACGGCAATGTCGGCATTGCAGCCGGTCAGATCGACCGGCAGGGCGCCGGCCGAGTGCGCCAGATCCCAGATCATCATCGCGCCGGCAGAATGTGCCTTTGCGGTAATGGCCTTCATGTCGTGAACCCGCCCGGTGCGGTAGTCGACATGGGTCAGCATCACCGCCGCCACATCCTCGTTGATATGGTCCGCCACGGCTTCCGGATCAACGATCCTGAGTTCGTGGCCTTGCCCCAGGCTCTTGAGCAGGCCGTCGGCCATATAGAGGTCGCTGGGGAAATTGCCATTGTCCGACAGCACGATCCTGCGGCCCGGGCGCAATTCCACCGCGGAAGCCACTGCCTGGTAGACTTTGATCGACAGCGTGTCGCCGACCATTGTGCTGCCGGCAGGCGCGCCGATCAGCCGGCCGATGCGGTCACCCAGACGGCCCGGCAGGTCCATCCAGTGGGCCTTGTTCCAGCCGGTGATCAACATCGGACCCCATTCGTCCGCCATGGTCTTTCGGCCCCGTTCGACGGCGGCTTTGAGCAGCGGCCCGAGCGAATTGCCGTCGAGATAGGTGATGCCGGCGGGCAGATCGAACATCGCCCTGGTTGCCGCGAAATTCGTCATGGCGCTACACATCCTTCCGTGATTTGCCGATTTCGGCCGTCGCCTCGATCTCGACCATCGCCGCATCCTCGATCAGTCCGGCGACAACAATCACCGACATCGACGGAAAATGCCGGCCCATCACCTTGCGATAGGCAGCACCGACTTCGCTCTGGCGCGCGACATATTCGCTCTTGTCGGTGATGAACCATGTCAGCCTGACAATGTCGGTGACCTCGCCCCCCGCGGCGCGAACGATGGCCGCGATGTTGCTGAGCGTCTGCTCCAGCTGACCGACGAAATCGAGATGCTCGAAGACCTGATCCTTGTTCCAGCCGATCTGGCCGCCGGTGTAAAGCCGCTCGCCATCGACCAGCATGCCGTTTGCATAGCCCTTCGGCTTTTCCCAATCCGGTGGATTGACCGCTTCGATCATGATGATGTGTCCTTGCTCAGTGTCAGTATTGGGTCAGGTCAGACGGCGTCGGCGGACCGCAGGCGGAACCGCTGGATCTTGCCGGTCTGGGTCTTGGGCAGCGTCTGGGTGAAGATGATCGAGCGGGGATATTTATAGGGCGCAATCACCTGCTTGACATGGTCCTGCAGCACCCTGGTCATCAGCTCGCCCGCCTCGGCGCCGGGTTTGAGCACCACATGGGCCTGGACAATCTGGCCCCGGGCTTCGTCGGGCACGCCGATGACGGCGCATTCCGCTACATCTTCATGGGCCAGCAGCGCCGCCTCGACTTCCGGACCGGCGATGTTGTAGCCGGCGGAAATGATCATGTCGTCGCTGCGCGCGGCGAAATGGAAAAATCCGTCAGCATCCTGCGTGAAGGAATCGCCGGTCAGGTTCCAGCCATTGCGAACATAGACTTGCTGCTGGTCAGGGTCGGCGAGATAGCGGCAGCCGGTCGGTCCGCGCACCGCCAGCCGCCCGACCTGACCGCGCGGCAGTTCCTGCATGAAATCATCGACGATCCGCGCTTCATAACCGCTGACCGGCAATCCGGTGCAGGCGGGTTGCGAATTTTCAAACCGGTTGGAGATGAAGATATGCAGCATTTCGGTGGCGCCAATGCCATCAAGCATGGGCTTGCCGGTCTTCTTCATCCATTGATCATAGACCGGGCCGGGCAAGGTTTCGCCGGCCGAGACGGCGGCGCGCAGCGAGGACAGATCGGCTCCCTCCTCCATTGCCGCCAGCATGGCGCGATAGGCAGTCGGCGCGGTGAAGCACACCGTTGCCTTGTGGGTCTGGATGATCTCGACCATGTTGGCGGGCGTCGCCTGCTCGAGCAGGGCCGCCGCCGCGCCAAAGCGCAGCGGGAACACCGCCAGGC
>LADQ01000088.1 GCA_000961635.1 Hoeflea sp. BRH_c9
TTGCCGTTTGCGGTGTGACGCCGGCGTCGCGCATGGCGCGCACGCATTCGAGCGCGATGCAGGCGCCGAGCGAGCCATCAAAAGCGCCGCCCTCGGGCACGGTGTCCAGATGCGAGCCTGCCATCACGCAGGGACCGGTTTCCGGTCCGTATCGCCCGAACAGATTGTTGACGACGTCCCGGCTGACGCGCAATCCATCATTGGTCATTTGCCCGGCAAACCAGTCACGCACCGCCATGTCGTCGGCGGAATAGCCGGCGCGGTTGTAGCCGCCGGTTACAGCATTGAATCCGAATGCATTCACGCCGTCGAGCAAACGGCGCAGGCGGCTAATGTCGATGGTGGGGTTGGCGTGCTCCATGGGAATGAACTGCTTTCTGTCATGCGGGGCCGGAATGGATGGTGCGGGAATTCGCAAAATTTATCATAATAAATCCTTGCATTGAACTCAAATATACGAATTAATTGAATCCCATCAGCAACGATGGAGATTGCCATGAACAGATTCCTGGCTGCGGCGGCGACAGTCCTGTCGCTCGCGCTCGCGACGCCTTCTTTTGCGCAAACACCCCCCAATGTGCTGGCGGTGGGACAGATCGCGGAGCCGAAATCGCTCGACCCGCATGCGGTCACGGCGGTCAACGACTTCCGCATTCTGATGAACATCTATGACGGGCTGGTGCGCTACAAGGATGGCACACTGGAAGTCGAGCCGGCGCTCGCCGAAAGCTGGACGATCTCCGACGACGGCACGGTCTACACTTTTAAGCTGCGCGAGGGCGTGAGCTTCCATGATGGCGCGCCGCTCAACGCCGAAGCGATCAAGTTCAATTTCGAGCGCATGCTCAATGAAGATCACCCTTTCCACGATACCGGGCCGTTCCCGCTGGCGTTCTTCTTCTCCTCCATCGACACGGTCACGGCGCTTGATGATCTCACCGTCGAGTTCAAGCTGAAGGAGCCCTATGCGCCCTTCCTGTCGAACCTTGCCTATCCGACCGGGCTGATCGTCTCGCCGAAAGGCGTCGAGGACAATGGCGCGGAATTTGGCCGCAATCCGTCCGGCACAGGCGCCTACAAATTCGCCGAATGGGAAGCCAACGCCAAGGTCGTGGTCACCCGCAACGAGGAGTACTGGGACGGTGCGCCGGACCTTGAAGCGGTTGTCTACCGCCCGATCACCGACGCCAACACCCGCATCGCGGAGATGCTGTCGGGCGGGCTCGACATCATGGTCGAGGTGCCGCCGGACAGCCTGCAGCAATTCCGCGACGACCCGGCCTTCACCGTCCACGAACA
Organism: Hoeflea sp. BRH_c9; assembly: GCA_000961635.1. GTDB lineage: Bacteria > Pseudomonadota > Alphaproteobacteria > Rhizobiales > Rhizobiaceae > Hoeflea. Next base: position 1,300 of record LADQ01000088.1, read on the forward strand.
GGCCGGCCCGCATCTCTGGTTCCTGATTCTCAACACCAGGGAAGGCCCTTTCGCCAGCAAGGAAATCCGCCAGGCGGCCAATTACGCGGTCAACAAGACAGCCCTGGTCGACAATATCCTGCAGGGCACCGCCGAAGTTGCTGCCGGGCCGACCCCGCCGGCCTTCGCCTGGGCCTATGACGAGGACCTGGAGCCCTATCCCTATGATCCGGAAAAGGCCAAGACACTGCTCAAGGACGCCGGCTACAATGGCGAGGGAATCACCTTCTATGTCGCCGAAGGAGGCTCCGGCATGCTCGATCCCATCGCCATGGGCACGGCCATCCAGGCCGATCTCGAAGCCGTCGGCATGGACGTGTCGATCGAGACCTATGAGTGGAACACCTTCCTGGGCAAGGTCAATCCGGGGCTCGAGGGCAAGGCAGACATGGCCGAGATGGCCTGGATGACCAACGATCCGGACACCTTGCCCTTCCTGGCGCTGCGCACGGAAGCCTGGCCCGACAAGGGCGGCTTCAATTCGGGTTACTACTCCAACACCAAGGTCGACGAACTGCTCGAAGCGGCCCGCAGCTCTACCGACCAGGACGAGCGTGCGGAACTCTATCGCGAGATGCAGTCGATCGTGCAGGACGATGCCCCTTGGGTCTTTGTCGCCAACTGGAAGCAGAACGCCGTCACCAGGGCGGGCGTCGAGGACTTCAAGCTGCAGCCGTCCTTCTTCCTGATGCTTCAGGACGTCGCCAAGCCGCAGTAACCAGAAACCTATCGCGAGGGGCCGCCGGCACATGTCGCCCGCGGCCCTTCGCATCCCGCTCCGGAGATCACCTTGTCGGCCTATATCGCAAAACGGCTTCTGGCGGCGATCCCGGTTCTGTTCGGGCTGACGATCATTGTCTTCCTGATCATGGCGATGATCCCCGGCGATCCTGCCACGGCGATCCTCGGCTCCTACGCGACCCCTGAAAATGTCGAAAAGCTCAACCGCGATCTCGGTTTGGACAAGCCGCTGTTCCAGCAATATTTCATCTGGCTGACGAACCTGTTTCATGGCGACCTGGGGCGCTCCTATACGCTCAACCGGCCTGTTCTGGATGAGGTTCTGGAGCGGTTTTCCGCAACCCTGATCCTTGCCGGAACGGCGCTGGTGCTGTGCTCGGTGCTGGGCCTGGTCGCCGGCGTCGTCTCGGCTGTGCGGCAATTCTCCTGGGTCGACAAGACCATCACACTGGTCGTGCTGATCGGCATTTCGGTGCCGTCCTTCTGGCTTGGCCTGCTGCTCATTCTGGTCTTCGCGGTCGATCTGGGCTGGTTCCCGGCATCGGGCATGTACGCCATCTATGGCGGCGGCGGACCGCTTGATCTGCTGCATCACCTGTTCCTGCCGGCGCTGACGCTCGCCGTCGTCGCCACCGGGGTGATCGCGCGGCTGACGCGCACGGCGATGCTGGAGGTTCTGCGCCAGGATTACATTCGCACCGCGCGCGCCAAGGGCGTGACCGAGAACCGGGTCATCTATCGCCACGCCTTCAAGGCGGCGCTGGTCACTGTCATTCCGGTGATCGGCATCCAGGCGGGCTTCGTGCTCGGTGGCGCGGTCTATATCGAGACGGTGTTCCAGTGGCCGGGCATCGGCTCGATGCTGGTCAAGGCGATCTCGACACGCGATCTGCTGCTGGTGCAGGGCGGCGTGCTCGTGGTCGCGGCCGCCTATGTGCTGTTCAATCTCGCGGCCGACGTGCTGCAGACCGTGCTTGATCCGAGGTTGCGCTGATGGCCGAGGCAAACACGGCCACCGGCAATCCGCCGCGCCCGGTAAATAGGTCGTCAGGCCGTCCGGACAATCTGCGCCTGCTGCTCAACAACAAGCTGGCGACAGCCGGTCTGGCAATCTTCGCGCTGATCGTGCTCACGGCACTTGCGGCACCCCTGCTGCCATTGCCCGATCCGGACGTCACCGCGCCGGCCGACCGGCTGTTTCGGCCCTTGTCCGAGGGCCATCTGCTCGGCACCGACGCGCTCGGACGCGACATTCTCTCGCGCCTGATCTGGGGCACCCGCGTCAGCCTCGCGGTCGGCATTTCCGCTACGCTGATCGCCGCCTTTTTCGGATCGCTCATCGGTCTGGTCGCGGGCTATGCCGGCGGACGGGTCGACACGTTCCTGATGCGCGGCATCGACATGGTCATGGCCTTTCCCTACATCCTGCTGGCGCTCGCCATTGTCGCCGTGCTTGGACCGGGCCTGCTCAACGCGCTCTACGCCATTGCCGTCGTCAACATCCCGTTTTTCGCCCGCAACATCCGCGGCATCGCGCTCGGCCTGTCGCGCCGGGAATTCGTCGATGCCGCCCGCCTGTCGGGCGAGTCGAATGCGCAGATCCTGTTCATCGAAGTCCTGCCCAACGTGCTTCCGGTCATCATCATCACCATGTCGACCACCGTTGGCTGGATGATCCTTGAGACCGCCGGCCTCTCCTTCCTGGGTCTCGGCGCGCAGCCGCCGCAGGCCGATCTCGGTTCCATGCTCGGCGATGGCCGCAAGATCCTGTTCACCGCGCCGCATGTCTCGATCATCCCCGGACTGATGATCTTCGCGCTGGTGATGAGCATCAACCTGCTCGGCGACGGCGTCCGCGATGTGCTCGATCCACGCCTGAAATCCGGGGCCTTGACCCGGCCGCTGGCGCGCACCGCCGTCATCCGCGACATTGCACCCGGCGACATCGAGCCGTCGCCCGGCGCTGTCCTCGACGTGCGCGGGCTCAAGACCGAGTTCCGTTTCGGCGGCGAAGTGTTCAAGGCGGTCGGCGGCGTCGACATGCGGGTCGGGCGAGGCGAGTGTCTCGGCATTGTCGGCGAATCCGGTTCCGGCAAGACCGTTGCCGCCATGTCGATCATGGGCCTTGTGCCGACCCCGCCGGGCCGCATCGCCGGTGGCGTGGCGTTGCTCGAGGGAGAGGACCTGTTTGCGGTCTCCGACGAGCGCATCCGCCAATTGCGCGGCTCCGCCGTCAGTCACGTCTTCCAGGATCCGCTGTCGACGCTGCACCCGCTGTTCACCGTCGGCGATCAGCTGATCGAGGCGATCCAGTCGCACCGGTCGATGCCGAAAAGCCGCGCCACCGAGAGGGCGGTCGAACTGCTCAATCTGGTGCGGATTCCCAATCCGGCGGAGCGGCTGAAATCCTATCCGCACGAATTGTCGGGTGGCATGCGCCAGCGCGTCTGCATCGCCATGGCGCTTGCCGATGACGCCAGGATCATCATCGCCGACGAGCCGACCACAGCACTTGATGTCACGGTACAGGCGCAGGTGCTGGCGCTGCTCGACAAATTGCGCCGCGAGCGCGACGTCGGCATTCTTTTCATCACCCATGATTTCGGCGTCGTCTCGGCGATCTGCGACCGGGTCGCCGTCATGTATGCGGGCCAGTTCGTTGAAACCGGCGCCACCGGCGAAATCCTAAAATCGCCCGCCCATCCCTACACCGCCAAGCTGATCGACTGCGTGCCCGTGCTTGGCCAGCCTGAGCGCCGGCTTGACGCCATCGAGGGCCGCCCGCCGGTGGTCAACAATCTGCCCATTGGCTGCGCCTTCGCCGAGCGCTGTCCGCGTGCGCAAGACGATTGCCGCGCCGCGCCGATCCCGCTGACTGAATTCGGACAGGGTAGGGCGGTACGCTGCATCCACCCGATTCTCATGGAGGCCGGTCATGGCTGACGCCGCGCTGCTTTCGATCGAAAAGGCCGAACGGGTTTTTGGCGGCGGCCGCAATCTGTTCGGGCGTGCCAGGCCTGCGGTCCACGCCGTTCAGGATGTCAGCATCGAAGTCCGGCGCGGCGAGACGCTCGGCATCGTCGGCGAATCCGGCTGCGGCAAGTCCACGCTGGCGCGCATGATCGTCGGCCTCGACGCGCCGACCGCCGGGCGCATCGTCTTCGATGGCCGTGATCTGGTGGCCGAAGCCGGTCGTGACCTGCGCCGGCTGTCGCGCGAAGTGCAATATGTCTTTCAGGACCCCGTCGCCTCGCTCAATCCGCGCAAGACCATCCGCACCATCCTCGAAGCGCCATTGATCCATCTGCTCGGGCTTGACAAACAGGCCCGCGCGGCCCGGCTTTCCGAATTGATGGACGCGGTCAATCTGGCGCCGGAATTCCTTGATCGCTACCCGCACGAATTCTCCGGCGGGCAGGCGCAGCGCATCGGCATCGCCCGCGCGCTGGCCGCCGATCCGAAGCTGATCGTGCTTGACGAACCGGTCTCGGCGCTTGATGTTTCCGTGCAAGCGCAGGTTCTCAACATTCTCGACGGGCTGAAGCACAAGTTCGGCCTGACCTATGTCTTCATCAGCCATGATCTGTCGGTTGTCGAAAGCGTCAGCGACCGGGTTGCGGTGATGTATTTCGGCCGCATCGTCGAAGTCGGGCCGGGACGTTCGGTGTTTCGCCATCCGCGTCATCCCTACACCCATCTGCTGCTGCAATCGGCGCCCGCGCCGGGGCGGCGGTCTCTGGTTTCCGACGATGCCACCGCCGAACTGCCCGATCCCTACAACCCGCCGCCGGGCTGCGCGTTCCACGCCCGTTGCCCTCGCGGCACCGATCTGTGTAATGCTAGGCTTCCGCGGCTTGAAGCGGTTTCCGGAGATGAGAGCCATCAGGCTGCGTGTTTTCATCCACATGAGAGGCGATAGGCAAAGATGGCGGACGTCTCAGACAGGCGGACGGTAACGCCGGTGGTGCCGCGGGCGGCAAAGAAACGCAAGCGCCCCGACATCACCGCGGACGTCATAAGAGACAGAATCATGGCTTCGGGCCTTTCGCCCGGCGACCGCGTTCCGGCCGGATGGCTCGATCCCGATATTCTCAAGGTGTCGCGGGGAACGCTGCGCGAGGCGTTGAAGCTGCTGGAATTCCAGGGGCTCGTCACATCCAAGACCGGCCCGGGCGGGGGCGCGTTCGTCGCAGCCATTGCGCCGGAGAATGCATTGCGCATGCTCGACAATCTGTTTCTGTTCGCTCCCCCCTCGATTGCCGACATCTATGCGATCCGCAGCCTGATCGAGCCCGAGCTCGCCGCATCGGTGGCGGCGGACTCCCTGACGCCGGAGGCCTTCGAGGCGCTGCAGGATACGATCCGCCTTTATGAGGCCGAGCCGGCATCGAGCGAGGACGAATACCGCCAGCGTCTGGCCGAACTTGATTTCCATGCCGAACTCGCCCGCCACAGCTCCAACCGCCTGCTCGGCTTCATCGCCGTCTTTCTGTTGAGCCTGCTGCGCGACATGACGGTCTGCCGCGAAATCTATCAATTGCCCAATCCGGAACTGCGCGAATCCGGCCTGAATTATCAGGTGCGCCTGCTGCGCGCCATCAAGGCCGGGGATGCCGAGCGGGCGCGCGCAATCATGCGCGAGCACATGCGTGAAGCGGCCAAGTACATGATGGAACGGGCCGCCATGCGCGAGCGCCCGCGTCCGGCGCCATGACCGGCAACGCACCTGTCAGGAACTGCCGATTGCGCCCCTAGCTGCTCGCGGTCTTACTGGTCCGCAATCACGCCACGCGGTCCGCCGCTGCCATCTTCGGCGTCGAGGACGACATGGTAGAGTTTGTCATCGCGAAAGGCGCTGGCGAAATCGGTGGTTGTCCCGTCACCCGGCTTGGCGTCGATATCGAGAAAGTCGACCTCGGCGTCGGCGGCGACAATGCGGGCGTCGGCGGGCGATAGGGCCCGCACCCGGATCTCGCCATGATTGGGCGCGTTGTCCCAGCGGGGGTCGTCTGGTCGGGCGCTCGGCATCAACCGATAGATTTTCAGATCGCCGCCGAGTTGCTCCGATACGGCGCTGGTGTCGAGCGAGCCGACTGCGGGATGGGTGGGTTTGTCGATCATGGCTCCAGATCCTCTCTCAGGGTTCGTCATTGAGAGGGAAACGGCCGAAACCGGTTTTGGTTGCCGCACGGCTTGCCGACGGCCGGCTGCAAAGCGGCTTGAGGCAATCGATCCCGGTCTTATTTCTGGCGCGTATATTTTTGTGGAATGGTGGGCAGATCAGGCAGGCCGTACATGGTTGGCCGGATCCTGCCGATGAATTCATTGGGATCGCTGATGCGTCCAAGGATATCGATGAATTCCGTTGGCTGCTCTTTCAGGAAGCTGACGCCGCGCCCTTTTCCTCGGGTGTCGAGCGTAACGCAGGCGACATGATACTGAAATTCTCCAAAATATAATACGAAGTGCAGCGGTATTTCCTGCTTGTTGACATGCAGGAACGCCCCGGACTCAGAAACATTGAGCAGCTTGGCCTTGCCGAGCACCAGGCCCCGCAAGCCCTTGTTGGAATACATCAAGCCGGTGTTGATATGGCAGTCGCGGCGCTCAAATTGACGCCGGTTCCCGTCTTCGCGGGCAATGCGGGTCAGGTAATTTGCGGCGTTGCGATCTGAATCACTGGGTTGCATTTTTGACTTTCGATTGCACCCACGGGCTCATGGGCAACTCTGTCGCTTGAGATGACTTATCTCTGCGCACCTAAGTATGAGTAGTGAATGAAGTTTGCATGAATCAAACACGCATGTTCTTACGCATGTGAATTGACAATATATTCTCCTTCATATTTCTGAATTGAGATTTTCTTGAATAAAATCATAAACAATACCGCGAAGCCGGCATCCCCCTGATGGGGCTACGGAAACGCAACGAATGTCAGCTTCCGGGAAATACTATTGCCCCTTCAAAGCGCCGACCTGAAGGCGCTTTACCGCCGATACTAATTAACGAGGAGAAGGGCAGCATTTCCGGCGTAGTCGCCCGAATCCTGCCGGTCCGTTACCCACGCCATTTCAGACGTGAACGGCGTCGCGGCTTAACGGCTGCTTTCGAGGTTCGGTCGCACCAAGCCGTTCAGTTTTACGCACTGACGCCTACCAACAAAATCAGATTTGACAGATATGATTCAGGATATCCCGCCAGAGGCTGGAAGTGTTGCGTCTGGGCAGGCATCGATTTCCCAGCCGTCTTCATCTTCACTTTTATTGATGAGTCATCTGCAAGCGCGATTGTTGAGTGGGCGGCTTTTCCATCGTGCGTGCTCTATGTCTCTTCTGACAGAGCTCGGATGCTTGATGTCCGCTGCGCATGTTTGCGGCGCTCCGCAACGGTTGCTGCACTCCATAATATCACCAATCCGCTAACCAGAATGAAAGCATCGAGTAACAGCGGGTGTCCGAATTCCCTGCGTGCGATTTGGACCGATACGCTCAACAATGTCAGGAGCGAAAATACCAACAGGGAATTCCGACCCAATAACGACAAAAAACGGTCGACGGCATGGAACCGTTTCGTAACATATGCATACAATGGAGCTGCATACACGATCAGAAGCAGAAAGCTGACTACTCTGATTGGTCCATTATCCTGTTTGGAAACAAGATGACCAAAAACGGTCTCGCCGGAAAATGAAGTGTAGAAAAATCCTGGAAATATATCGACGGCCATGCTGGCGAGAACAAGTGGAGCAAACAAAATTCTCAATAACGACAAATGCCTCCTGACCAAACCTCCAATTCCCTTTGAGGAGGCCAGTACAAACCCGAGAAAGAAAGTAAGCTGCCATGTCAATGGATTGAAAGACCACAAACCATCTCCAGGAATGCGGTGAAAATTTATATTGAAAGAGAAACATATTACATAAATAATTAGAGAGACAAAAATGACAATGTATTTATATTTTGAGAATGGAAGAAATATAATAGAAAAAGCTATGAATATTGCATACATCGGAAAAATATCGATTAAAAATGGCTGATAAGATAGAAGTAACAAACCCTTAAAATTTTCTAACACGTCTTCACTAAATGAATATATTAAAGAAAAATTGTCAAAACTGCTAATATCAGCAATAGTAACATAAACAATGCAATATGATAATAATACAATTGATATTTGTGCTATATATATTTGAAAAAATCTCTTGATCAATTTTAGCCTAACCGGCTTTAAATCTGATGCGGGCCTGTCGCTGGCGGAAGCTAAAAATAACGCCCAACCCGAAAGAAATACAAAGGCGTCCGCTGCGTCGGATAGGGAAAATTGCCTATGTGTAAAATAGCTGAATACGATATCCGAGTGATTTATGAATATCTCAACAAGCGAAAAGCCACGCCAAAAATCTATAATGTTCGGGTTTCGTATTGGCTTTCCGGTCAAATGGTTCACTTGCAGATCGCCAAACTTCGCTTTTCACTTTTAACTGACATCCCCCAGATGGAAATGTCTGATGCGGTGATGTTGGCATATTGGCCTCCTTTTACCAAGCTCTGGGCTCTCGGTTGGTCTCCATGGAACGAATGCCCCAGGTTTTTGCAGCATTCCTGGCGAATTCTGGCCGTTTTGTATTGTTTTAAACGCAACTCGGTGTCTGCGTGTGTCACGCCCGGTGTCACGCCCGGTGTCACGCCATCTGGGATATGCGGGCGAAATAGTACCGGGTATTCCTGGTAATGACCGGTTGATGCGGCCGTTTTCCAGCCTTGTGCGGCGCCTCGTGCCGGGGTTGCGCCGGCCGCGCGGTCAATCCGTTCAGATGTAGATGCGGCGGTCCTTCGGGGTGTGCTCGATCAGTTTGATCAGACCGGTGAGCATGGCCGCCTCGGCGCGGTTCTGTTTGGCGTGCGGGTTCCAGACCACGTGCACGTCGATGGCCGGCGGCGCTTGATAGGGCGGCAGCCGCCACAGTCTTCCCCGCTCCACGTCCTCGCGCACCACATGCAGCGGCAGCGGGCCGATGCCGAGGCCGGCGATGATCATCCGCCGCACCTCTTCAAGGTTGGGCGAGGTGCCGACAATGCGGGCGTCAAGCTGCGCCTCGGCCCGCATCTGCGCGACCGGCCTGAGCGCGTCATCCATCTGGTCGGTGACGAAGCTCACCGAGGAGTGGCCGGCCAGATCGGCGGTGGTGACGCCCTCGCGGCCATAAAGCGGATGGGTCGGGCCGCAAAACAGGCCGAAATATTCGCGGAACAACTGCCGGTATTCGAGTTGCGGGCTCCGCTCCCGCACCAGGCAGATGGCAAGCGAGGCGCGGCGCGCGGCCACGGCGGACAAGGCGCTTCTGCTGGCCATCGCCTCGATCGACAAGGTGGCGCGGGGATGGTCTTTATGGAACTGGGTCAGGGTTGCGTCGAACAGCGGGCTGACCACATGGCTCGCCATGACGATGCGGACATGACCGCTGACCTCGTCCTTGACGTCCTGGATGACTGTGCCGAGACGCAGAATTGCGCCGTGGATGTCGATGGCCTCGTCATAAAGCAGCCGTCCGGCGGCGGTGAGCTCAAACCGCCCCGGCTTGCGGTTGATCAGGCGCTTGCCGAGCCGGTCCTCGAGCCGCTTGAGCGCGCCCGAAACGGTCGGCTGCTTCAGGCTGAGCCGTTCGGCGGCGTCGGTCACCGAACTGGCGTCGGCAAGAACCAGGAATGTGCGCAGCAAATTCCAGTCAAGTTCGCGGGCAAGCCGCTCGGGTGGTGTCAGGCTGTTCATTCATTATTGATATCATCTATGATTGCAATTTCAATTATCTATTTGCTCAATGCGACTTCCCCCACCATCATGGGTCAACAAAAAGCGCCAAGGAGCGCGGGGAACATGAGTATCGAACAACGCGAGGCGCGGCAGCCGTGGATTCTGCTCACGCCGGCGCTGACGGCGGTCACGCTGCTGCTGATCGTGCCGCTGATGTTCATTGTCGTCTACTCGTTCTGGCTCAAAAGCGCCGCCGGCGCCGACACACCGGGCTTCTTTCTCGACAATTGGCAGGAAGCGCTGACGGATTCGTTCTATCGCGACATCCTGCTCAACACCTTGAAGATCGCCGCCATAACCACGCTCGCCTGCGCGCTTCTTGGCTATCCGGCGGCCTATTTCATCTCCCGCTCCAAGGGCAACAAGCTCATTCTGCTGGTGCTTTTGATGCTGCCGTTCTGGATCAGCTACATCATCCGGACCATGAGCTGGATCAACATCCTGGGTGTCTCGGGCGCGCTCAATTCGGCCATGATCTGGCTCGGGATCATCAATGAGCCGATCCAGATGCTTTACAATCAGACCACCGTGATCCTTGGCCTCGTTCATTTCCTGCTGCCGTTCATGGTGCTCAACATCTTCGTCAGCCTTGACGGCATCGACACCAATCTCGAAGACGCTGCGTCCTCGCTCGGCGCCACCCGCTGGCAGGGATTCCTGCAGGTGACGCTGCCGCTGTCGCTGCCCGGACTGGCCGCCGGCGGGCTGCTCTGCTTTGTGCTGGCCGCGGGCACCTACATCACGCCGGTCATTCTCGGCGGGCCGCGCGACGCCATGTTCGCCAACCTGGTCTACGAGGCGATCATCCGCCAGCTCGACTGGCCGCTCGGGTCGGCGCTGTCGCTGCTCTTGCTCATCGTGCTCGGCGTGCTGGTGCTGATCTACAACCGCTATCTCGGCATGGCGCAACTGGCGAAGGGGCTTGGCTGATGGGCTGGCGTCTGATCCGCACCTACACGATCCTGGTCTATCTGTTCATGTTCCTGCCGATCGCCGTGGTGGTGCTGTTGTCGTTCAACGCCAACCAGTTTGGCAGCTTTCCGATGACCGGCGTGTCCACCCGCTGGTTCGAGGCGTTGTGGGAAAATGAAGCGATCATGCGCGCCTTTCGCACCTCGATCCTGCTTGGCCTGATGACCGCCGCCATTTCCACCGTGCTGGGCGTGCTCGCGAGCCTGGCGCTGGTGCGCTACGCCATTCCGGGGCGCAACCTGATCACCACGCTGCTGATCGCGCCGATCCTGGTGCCGGAAGTGGTGCTGGCGGTGGCGCTGCTGCTGTTCCTCAATTTCCTCAATATCGGCAAGAGCTTTACGCTGCTGCTCGCAGGCCATGTCATTTTCACGCTGCCTTTCGTCATTCTCGTGGTGCAGGCGCGGCTGGTCAGCATCCGCCGTGATGTCGAGGAGGCGGCGCTGAGCCTCGGCGCCTCGCCAAGGCAGACCTTTTTCGCCATCACCTTGCCGCTGCTGATGCCGGCGGTGGCGGCGGGCGGCCTGTTCGCCTTCACCATCAGCTTCGACGACATCACCGGAACCCTGTTCTGGAAGCCGGGCGGCATCGAAACCGTGCCGACGCAGATCTTCTCGATGCTTCGAAATTCGATCTCCCCCGAGATCAACGCTCTCGGCACGGTCATCATCGTGCTGACGGTCGGGCTGCCGCTCATCGGCGCGGCAGTGGCTCGAAAACTCGCAACAAAAAGCGGCGCATGAACCGCCCAAGGTTTTGAACCCCAAGATGGAGAACACAGATGGATGATACCAAACGTTACGAACGACTGCGCGAGCGGTTCCAGAACGGCGACATAAGCCGCCGCAGCTTTTTCGGCCTGCTCGGCGCCGCGGGCGCCGCCTATGGATTGCAGATGCCTTTCGCCCGCCAGGCCTTTGCCGCGGGCGATGTCTCCCAGGTCCGCTTTGACGGCTGGGGCGGCGTGGTCTCGGAAGCCTTCCGCAAATTTGCCTTCGATCCCTACACCGAAAAGACCGGCATCAAGGTCATCGACGGCACCTTCCCGGGCGGCGACGAATATCTGGCGCTGGTCCGCGCCAGCCAGCCCGGCGAATATAACATCGCCCACCTCTCCGGCGTCTTCGATTACGCCCGCTACCACAGCTTCGATCTCAACAGCGAGCTCAACCTCGCCAACATCCCGAACATGGCCAATGTCATGCCGGCGTTGATGAATGCGTTCAAGTCGATCACGCCGGACAGCCTCAGCGCAGCACCCTACAACTACGGCACCACCGGCCTTGCCTACAATCGCAAGCACATCAGCGACGAGGAAATGAAGGAAAAGGGCGCCAAGATCCTGATCGACGAGAAGTACAAGGGCAAGATCGGCGGCTGGGGCGATTGGCGCACAAGGATGTGGTACGCGGCGCTGCAGACCGGACAGGATCCCAACGACATCAAGGATACCGACGCCGCCTGGGACGCCGTGCGCAAGCACCGCGACGTGGCGCTCAAATACTGGGCCTCTGGCGCCGAACTGATGAGCCTGCTGGCCGAGGAGGAGATCTACGTCACCGAAGGCTGGTCCGGCCGCATCTATGCGCTGCAGGAACAGGGCCACGACATCGGCTATTACGACCCGCCGCAGAGCTTCGGCTGGCAGGAATGCCTGTTCGTCATCAAGGGCAGCCCGATGGCGGCCTGCGAGGAGCTGATCAACTTCATGCTCGACAAGGACACCTCGATCGCGGTGGCCGAAGGCCAGAGCTATCCGCCCGCGCTCGATCCGACCAAGGTCGATCTCGGCGAAAAGATTCCGAAGCTTCCGGCATTCGACCCGACCGGCACGCTCTCGGGCCTGACCTTCGCCAATCCGGCCTACTGGAATGGCAACGAAGCCGATTGGTCGAAAGAGTTCGGCCGCGTCCAGCGCGGCTACTAATCCAGACCCCGGCCCCGTCAGTGTGACGGGGCCGGATGTTCACTCAACCGGAGGCACGATGCCGTGAGCGCCGTTTCCCTGACCCAAATCGTCAAGCGTTTTGGCAATTTCACCGCTGTGTATCCGATGTCGCTTGAAATCAGCGAAGGCAGTTTCGTCACCCTGCTTGGACCGTCCGGATGCGGCAAGACCACGACCTTGCGCATGATCGCCGGCCTGCTCGATCCCACCGAAGGCGAAATCGCCATCAAGGGCAAGCGGGTCAATGATGTGCCCATTCACAAGCGCAATCTGGGGCTGGTGTTCCAGAACTACGCGCTGTTTCCGCACAAGACAGTGGCCGAAAACGTCGCCTTCGGCCTCAACTACCGCAATACCGCAAAGGCCGACGTCACCCGCAAGGTGGCCGAGGCGCTGGATCTGGTGCAATTGCCCGATCTCGGAGCGCGCTACCCGAAGGAACTTTCCGGCGGCCAGCAGCAGCGCATCGCGCTGGCTCGCGCCATCGTCATCGAACCGGATGTGCTTCTGCTCGATGAGCCGCTGTCGGCGCTCGACGCCAATTTGCGCGAGGACATGCGGGTCGAGCTCAAGCGCATCCAGCAGCGCATCGGCGTCACCACGGTCTTCGTCACCCACGACCAGACCGAGGCGCTGGCGATGTCGGACCAGATCATCGTCATGTCAAAAGGCCGGGTCGAACAGGTGGGCGCCCCCGAAGATGTCTACAATTCGCCCGCGACGGAATTCGTGGCCCAGTTTCTCGGCGCTTCCAATCTGCTGACGGCGCAATGCACGGATGTGTCAGGCGGCGAAATGGCGCTTGAATTGCCCGGGTTCCCGAAGATCGTGATCCCGCGCGAGCGCGCCGCCGATGGTCTCGGACCCGGTCCGGTCCGGCTTGTCATCCGCGCCGAGAAATTGCATCTCAAACCCCTTGATGCGGCCGATGATGGCCGCTTGTCGGTCGAGGCCATTGTCGAGAATGTTGATTACCAGGGCCAGTCCGCGCGCTATTTCCTGCGGGTAGGCGCGCATCAGCTGCAGGCCATCAACATGATCGAGGATCATCCCTTTGCCACCGGCGCCAAGGTGTCGCTCAGGTTCCGGGCCAGGGATTGCGCGGCGCTGCCGGTGGAGAGCAAGCCGTGACAGCTTTGCGCCAATCGATCCGCCAGCTCCGCCGGCCGGGGCCGGGTGAGGGTATCGCCGGGATTGCCGCGGCGGCGGTTTGACAGGGACCGGCATGTCGAAAATCATCATTTCCTGCGCCATCACCGGCTCGATTCATACGCCGTCGATGTCGCCATTTCTGCCGGTCACCGCCGCGGCGATCACCGAGCAGGCAATCGGCGCCGCCGAAGCCGGGGCGGCGATCCTGCATCTGCACGCACGCGAACCGGACACCGGCCGGCCATCGGCGCTGGTCGAGCACTTCATGGCGTTTCTGCCCGCCATCAACGCCGCCACCGATGCCGTGGTCAATCTATCGACCGGCGGCAGCGCCACAATGACGCTTGCCGAACGCCTTGCCGGCCCCCTGGCGGCGAACCCGGAAATGTGCTCGCTCAACATGGGGACCATGAATTTCGCGCTCTATCCAATGCTCGCCAAACGAACCGAATGGCTGCACGATTGGGAAGAGCCGTTCCTGCGGGAGTCCGACGATCTGGTGTTCAAGAACACGCCGAAAGACATCGAAACCATTCTCACGCGGCTGGGCCGGGAGCGCGGCGCCCGCTTCGAGTTTGAATGCTACGATGTCGGCCATCTCACCATGCTTGCCCATTTCGTGGATCGCGGCTTGGTCACGGCGCCGATCTTCATCCAGTTCGTCATGGGCGTGCTGGGCGGCATCGCGGCGGAACCCGAACATCTGGCCCATCTCAAGCAGACCGCCGACACTCTGTTTGGCGATGATTACACATTCTCGGTGCTCGCCGCCGGACGCCAGCAAATGGCGATGGCAAAACTTTGCGCGGCGATGGGCGGCCATGTTCGGGTCGGGCTTGAGGACAATCTCTACATTGCGCAGGGAAGGCTGGCGAAATCCAATGCCGAACAGGTCGAACTGGTCCGCCGCATGGTCGAGGATCTCGGCCGCGTGGTGGCGACGCCCGACGAGGCGCGCGCCATGCTGGGCCTGAAGGGCAGGCAGGAGGTGGCGTTTTGAGCATAGAGATCAACATCCGGCGGGCGGTGAGCGGGGACGCCGCGGCGCTCAATCAGGCGCTCGCGCAATTGTCGGCCGACATGGGCGATGTCCATCGCGCCACTGACGCCGATGTCGCCCGCTTCGGCTTCGGCCCGGCGCTGGTGTTTCACGCCATTCTGGCCGAAACTTCCGGCGGCGCCGTCGTTGGCGTTGCCGCCTATTCGCCGTTCTATTCAACCACTTTGGGCGCCGTTGGCATCTATGTCTCCGATCTCTGGGTCGACGGCTCGACCCGGGGACAAAGACTGGGCGAACGGCTGCTCGCCGCCGTTCGCGATGCCGGCGCCGCCGAATGGGACGCAGGCTTCATCCGCTTGGGCGTCTATCACGACAATCCAAGGGCGCGCGGCTTTTACGAGCGCCTGGGCTTTGTCCCCAACACCGACACGCAATTCATGACGCTTTCAGGCGAGGCGCTGCAATCCTTGGGAGTCCCTTCATGAAAGCCATTTTCGACGACCGCCAGCGGGCGCATGATCCCAAGCATTTCATGTCCAACGGGCGGGTTTCAGCCAATCCGGAACAGCCGCAGCGCGCCGCTGAATTGATCCGTGGCGCCAGAGCCGCCAATCTGGCGTTTTCCGCGCCGACCGATCACGGATTGGGCCCTATCGCCGAGATTCACTCGCCGGAATATCTGGCCTTTCTCAAGACCATCCACGGCCGCTGGATCCGCACCGAGAACGCGTCGGACGAAGTGATCCCGAACATCCATCCGGACCGGCGCACCGCCAGCTATCCCAGTTCCGCCGCCGGCCAGGCCGGCTTCCATCAGGCCGACACCTCCTGTCCGATCGCGGCGGGTACGTGGGAATCGGCCTATTGGTCGGCGCAAACGGCGCTCAGCGCGGTTGACGGCGTGCTTTCGGGCGAGGCCTCCGCCTATGCCCTGTGCCGCCCGCCCGGCCACCACGCGTTTGGCGATCTGGCCGGCGGGTTCTGTTTTCTCAACAATTCCGCGATTGCCGCCCAGGCGCTGGTGCGGGCGGGGCGGCGTCCGGCGATCCTGGATGTCGATGTGCATCACGGCAACGGCACGCAGGGCATATTCTATCAGCGCCGGGACGTGCTGACGGTGTCCATCCATGCCGATCCGGCACGCTTCTATCCCTTCTTCTGGGGCCATGCCGAGGAGCGCGGCGAAGGCGAGGGTCGGGGCTACAATCTCAACCTGCCACTGCCGCGCGGCACCAATGACGCCGATTACATGGTCGCTCTCGACATCGCGCTCGACCGGGTGCGGGACTTCGGCGCCGACGTGCTGGTGCTGGCGCTCGGCCTCGACGCGCACGAGAACGATCCGTTCCACGGATTTGGCGTGACGACGGCGGGATTTGGTCACATCGCGGCGGCAATTTCCCGGCTGGACGTTCCGGCTGTGATCGTGCAGGAAGGCGGCTATCTGTCGGCCGATCTGGGCGACAACCTCACCAGCTTTCTCAACGGATATCAGACACGATGAAACCACGTTCGGACATTCTGGTCATTGGCGCCGGCATCGCCGGCATCAGCGCGGCGGCACAATTGGCGCCCGAGGCGAAAGTCACGGTTCTCGAAGCCGAACCGCTGATCGGACATCACTCGACCGGACGCTCGGCCGCGGTTTTCATCCGCAATTACGGCAATGCCACCTTGCGGGCCTTGAATGCCGCATCGGCGCCGTTCCTGGCCGACCCGAAAGGCATTTCGGACACGAGCCTGCTCTCGCCGCGCGGCGAAATGCTGATCGCGACCGATGCGGATCTGCCGAAATTCGAAGCCTATCTCGATGGCAGCGAAGGACTGGAGCGGTTGTCGCCGCAACAGGCGCTGGATCTGGTGCCGATCCTCAGGCGCGAGGCGATCGCCGCCGCCGCGATCGAGTGGGATGCGCAGGACATCGATGTCGACCGCATGCTGCAGGGCTATATCCGCAAGCTGCGCCGCCACCGGGGCGAGATCATCAACAATGCGCCGGTGCAGTCGATCACCCGCCGTGGCGGCGTCTGGACGATTGAGACGCCGATTGGGGAATATTCCGCACCCATCGTCATCAATGCCGCCGGCGGCTGGGCTGACATGGTGGCGGCAATGGCCGGAGTCCGGCCGTTGGGCTTGCGCCCCTTGCGCCGCTCGGCGGCCCTGATCCCTGCGCCCGAAGGCCATGACATCAGCCGCTGGCCGTTGTTCGCCAATGCCGGCGACCAGTGGTACGCCAAGCCGGAGGCCGGCAAACTGATGATCTCGCCGGCGGAGGAAGACCCGGTCGAGCCACATGATGTCTGGGCCGATGACATGGTGATCGCCGAGGGGCTTCACCGTTTCGAGCAGGCGGTGACGATTCCGGTGACGCGGGTCGAGCATTCCTGGGCCGGGATGCGGACATTCGCGCCCGATCGCACCCCGGTTGTGGGCTTTGCGGCTGACGCCGACGGCTTCTTCTGGCTTGCCGGGCAGGGCGGCTATGGTATGCAGACGGCGCCGGCGCTGTCGCAATTGGCGGCTGATTTGTGCCTTGGGCGTCTGTCGCCCCTGGGTCATGCCGTGGTAGACGCGCTCAACCCGCGACGGGCGGCGCTGAATTTTCAACAAGGATAAGACACATGAGCGAGATTACACGCATCGAAACCGGTCCCCGCATGAGCCAGGCCGTTGTCCACGGCGGAACTGTCTACCTGGCCGGTCAGGTCGGCACCGCCGGCGCCAGCGTCACCGTGCAGACCCAGGACATTCTCGCCAATATCGATCGTCTGTTGGCCGAAGTCGGCTCGGACAAGAGCAAGATCCTGCAGACCACGATCTGGCTGGCCTCGATGGATGATTTCGCTGAAATGAACGCAGTCTGGGACGGCTGGGTGTCCAAGGGCAACGCGCCGGCGCGCGCCACCGGCGAAGCCAGGCTGGCGACGCCGGCCTACAAGGTCGAAATCATCTGCATCGCCGCTCTCTGAGCTTGTAGGCACCGCACCCGTAACTCACTCCGATTTTCACGGCCCGCTGCTTTCGCGGCGGGCCGGTTGATTCTTGCTCTCGCCTGTCTCGGACGGACTGTGCCATAGTGCAGACCTTCCCACAAAAGCGATTCCATGCCGCAGTCCAGCAACCGCATCGATCCCCCGTTTGACCGCCCGGCGGCGGACCCGCTCGCCATTCTCAAGCGGGTCTATGGCTACCCGGCGTTCCGGGGCCAGCAGCAAGCGGTCGTTGACCAGGTGGTGTCGGGCGGCGACGCGGTGGTGCTGTTTCCGACCGGCGCCGGCAAGTCGCTGTGCTTCCAGATCCCGGCGCTGTGCCGCGATGGGGTCGGCATCGTCGTCTCGCCATTGATCGCGCTGATGCGCGACCAGGTGGAAGCACTCAAGCAACTGGGCGTCCGCGCCGCGGCGCTGAATTCCTCGCTCAACCGCGAGGAATTCATGGAGGTCCGCACCGCAATCGCCAATGCCGAGCTCGATCTGCTCTATGTGACCCCGGAACGGATCGTCACATCCGGCTTCAGGGAGATGATCGGCAACGCCAAAATCGCGCTGTTCGCCATCGACGAGGCCCATTGCGTCTCCCAGTGGGGCCATGATTTCCGGCCGGAATACCGCGCGCTTGGGCATCTCGGCGAGAGCTATCCCGGCGTGCCGCGGATGGCGCTGACGGCCACCGCCGATCCGCACACCCGCGAAGACATCATCGACAAGCTGGCCCTGCGCTCGGCGCAAGTCTTCACCACCTCGTTTGACCGGCCCAACATTGCCTATGAGATCGTCGGGCGTGACCAGCCGCGCCAGCAGCTGCTCAGGTTCCTGGCGCGCCACAAGGGCTCGAGCGGCATCGTCTATTGCCTGTCGCGCGCCAAGGTCGATGACACCGCTGAATGGCTCAACAAGCAGGGCATCCGCGCCAAGGCCTATCACGCCGGCATGGACCGCTCCGCCCGCGACGCCAATCAGGACGCCTTCTTGAAGGAAGAGGATCTCTGCCTGGTCGCCACCGTCGCCTTCGGAATGGGCATCGACAAGCCGAATGTGCGCTACGTCGCCCATCTCGATCTGCCCGGCTCGGTCGAGGCTTATTATCAGGAAACCGGCCGCGCCGGCCGCGACGGATTGCCGTCGGACGCCTGGATGGCCTACGGCATGGCGGATGTGATCCAGCGCGGCCGGATGATCGACGGCGGCGCCTCGGGCGACGATGTCAAGCGGGTCGAACGCGCCAAGCTCAACGCGCTGCTCGGCATCTGCGAAACGCCGGGCTGCCGAAGGCAGGCGATCCTGGCTCATTTCGGCGAAGCCTATCCGGGCAATTGCGGCAATTGCGACACCTGTTTGAAGCCGGTGGAAACCTGGGATGGAACCGACGCCGCCATCACCGCGCTCGCCGCCATCTACCGCACCGGCGAGCGGTTCGGTACCGGACATCTGATCGACGTGCTGCTCGGCAATGAAAACGACAAGACGACCCGCTTCGGCCATGTCGACATGCCGGTGTTCGGCGCCGGCAAGGAGATTGCCGCCAAGACCTGGCAGTCGGTCTACCGCCAGCTCCTTGCCGCGGGCCTGGTCAGCGTCGATCACGAGGCCTTTGGCGCGCTCAAGCTGGAACCCGCCGCCCGCGCAGTGTTCAAGCGCGAACGCGAGGTGCGCTTGCGCAAGGACCCTCCGGTGAGCGGCAAGTCATCAAGAGGAGCATACTCCCGTGCGTCAACGGCAAAATCCGCTTTGGAGGAGGCCGACATGGAGCTGTTCGAGGCGCTGCGCGCCGCCCGCATGGCGATTGCCAGGGAGCTCTCTGTGCCGCCCTATGTGGTGTTTCCTGATACGACGCTGGTGGCCTTTGCCACCGACCGTCCGTCAGACCGTGAGGCGCTGCTCGGCGTTTCCGGCGTCGGCCAGGCCAAGCTCGAGCGCTATGGCGATGCCTTTCTGAAGGTGATCCAGGCGCATCAGGGCTAGATTCCGCGCGTCACGCGGCAAATGTCAGGCACTCATTGTCTTCAAGTTGTCTTCAAGTCTGCGGGCTGAACAGCACGGAAAACCGCGCGCCCTGGTCATGGTCTCCCTTGGCGAAATACAGTTCGCCGTGGATTTGCCCCACCAGGGCGGCAATGATCTTCATGCCCAATCCGTTGGTTGCAGCCGGATCGAACAGTTCCGGCAGACCCGGACCATCGTCGGAGACCGAAAGCGTCGCATCACCGTTGGGCATGATTTGCAGGCTGACCGTGATCCTGCCCTTGGCGTATTTGATCGAATTGGTGATCAATTCACTGGCGATGAATGCGAGAGGCGTGGCTATGGCTCTCGGAATCGTCAGCTCGGCTGCCTCAACGCAGAGCGATCGCTCCGCCGATTCATCGGACATCATATCCGAAAGATCGTCGCACAGCCGTTCGAGATATTGCTTGAACTCAACGCCTTCGAGTTTCTCGATCGTGTGGAGATGCCGATGAACCCGCGCAAGCGTTGCGACCCGGTTGGCGGCCATGCTCAACTGCGCCGCCGCTTCGCGGTTCTTGGTGCTCCGGCTCTGCGTCGCCAGCAGGCTGGTGATCAATTGCAATCCGTTTAGAAGGCGATGCTCGGACTCCTCGGCCAGGATGTCCTTGAGCACGATCAGGTCGTCCTTCTCACGCAACAGGTCGGCTTCACGAAGTACGGAGTCGCGCAATCTGGATTCCGTGGCTCGATGCCGTTCCAGCTCCTGCTCATACATGGCAATGGCGGAACACACCGCGATTGAGCAATTGTCCGGCTGCCGAAACTGGGTGTCCGGATTGGATGCGTTTTCGCTGCCTACAGCTTGAGGCGAATTGGATGCACGCATGGGAAGCCCTCCCCGGACTTTCGAAAGTCAATACTTATGCAATGCAAATCAATTGCGGATCCAACCCACGGATACCGCAGTCTGCAACATAGCACGACAGCGCCGGGTTACGTTGATAAAGATCAATCTAAAGTATTAGAGGAAGATTGCTGACCTGGATGCCTCCGCCGCCAATGACCGCAACCAGCCAGATTGCCTGTCGCGGGTGGGATCAAGGGACAGTGAACATGAAGCGCTTGGTTCAAAGTCTATGCTGGTTTCGGTGCGTGCGCGACCAGAAAGTCGATGAAGGCCCGCACCCGTGGCAGGTGCTGCCGGCCCGGCGGCATCAAGGCGGTAATCGGCACGGGCTCGGAAACGTGGCAGTCGACCAGAAGCGGCTTGAGCCGCCCGTCGGCAATCGCATCCTCGATGACAAAGCTCGCCAACCGGACAATGCCCAGGCCCGCAAGCGCCATTTCAGCCAGGATGTCGGCATTGTCGCAGGTGACGGCGGGCTTGACCTGGACCGGCTTGACGCGGCCGTCGACCCTCAGCGGCCATTCCGACAGCCGTGCGAAACCGGTGATCAGCAGGCAGGCGTGATCGGCGAGATCGGAGGCCTGTTTCGGCTCGCCGTGGCGGGCGAGGTAGGCCGGGCTTGCGGCAATCACCCGTTTGGCCAGGCCAAGCCGCCGCGCCACCAGGCTTGAACCGGTCAGCGGACCGGTGCGGATCGCCACATCCAGTTGCTCCCCGATGACATCAACCCTCCGGTCGGCCACCGAGATCTGAAGGTCGATCTCCGGATACAGGGCGCGGAACTCCGGCAGCACGGGGGCCAGCCGATGCTTGGCGTAGGCGGTGCCCATGTTGACCCTGATGATGCCGCGCGGCTTGCCGCGGGCGGCCATCACCTCGGCCTCGGTCGCCTCGATCTCCGCCAGGATGTTGCGGCCGCGCGAAAGCAAGGTCTCGCCCTCCGGCGTCATCATCAGCCGCCGCGTGGTGCGTTGCAAAAGCTTGACGCCGAGCCGGTCCTCAAGCCGGGTTACGGCCTTGGAAACGCCCGATGGCGTCAGTCCGGTCTCCTCCGCGGCGGCGGCGAAACCGCCGCGCTCGACCACGCGAATGAAAATGGCGATTTCGTCGGATGCTGCCGCTCTATTCATGACTGAAAGTCCGGAGTGTTGCTCTCAGATGAGTGATTATCCTCAAAACGAAAGGCAATACAACCGTATTCACCGGCACCGAGGCCGGCTTGAAGGAGACGGCCATGCCAAACGCCCGGATTTCGCGTTTCACCGCACCGGTTCAGGTTCTGGATTCCTACCAGGTGCATGAACGCGCCCATCATGAACGCAGCAAGGCCATCGCCATCATGGTGTCCTCCATCTGGAGCCGGCTCACCAGCCGGCGCAGGCGCGCCGAACAGGACGCCCGGTTCTGGGGCGCCTGATCCGGGCCGTACCTGTCCCGCAACGCCAACGACGCCGATTGAGGAGATGACGATGCCCCTGGTGAAATTCAATGTCCCGCAGAGCCTGTCCCAACAGCGGCTGGCCGGATTGTGTGACGCCGTTCACGAGGCGCTGGTGGCAACCGCCAATGTGCCGCCCGATGACCGGTTTCATGTGGTTTACCGGCATGATGCGTCCAGCCTGCTGATCGATCCGGCCTTCATGGGCATCACCCGTGGACCCGAGGCCGTGATTGTGGAGATCACATTTCGCATGGGGCGCACCCAGCAGCAGAAACAGGCCTTGTTCCGGGGCATTGCCCGATTGGCGCTGGCGAGGGCCGGCATGCGGCCGTACGACGTGATGATTGTCCTGACCGAAAACACCTCACTGGACTGGAGTTTCGGCGGCGGCGTCGCGCAATACGCGGAAGCCCCTGTGCCGGTCTAAGCCATTCAGGACCAAGGCCGTCTGGTGTCAGATCCGGTTTTGCCCGGCCAACTCGGCCAGCAGCCGCCGTTCGCCCTCGGCGGTAAACAGCACCACCCGCGATCCCGCCTCGCGGGCGGCCCATTCGAGCTGTTCAAACCGGGCGAGCAGGCCGTGGCCCAGCGATCCGGCTAGATGGGTGCGCCGCGCGCTCCAGTCCAGGCACGAGCGGCACAACGGCCTCCGCTGGGTCTCAAGCGCCGCCACATCAATGCCGAAGCTGGTCATCCGGGCGCGACCAGCCGGCGTCAACACCGGTTCGCCGTCCTGTTCCGACAGAGAGCCCGATGCGACAAGCC
>LADQ01000087.1 GCA_000961635.1 Hoeflea sp. BRH_c9
GGCGGTGGCGCCCGCCGGCAGCGGGCCTCCGGCCTCCAGTTCGCCGCCTGGTTCCCCAACCGGCGCCGGGCGCCAATAGGCCAGCACCCAGATCCGGCCGACGGTGATGGTGGTCAACAGGCCGGTGACCAGGATTGACGCGGCCAGCCACCAGGCGCCGACATCGAGCGCCGCCTTGACCAGCATGATCTTGGGCCAAAGGCCCGAGAACGGCGGCAGGCCGGCGACCGAGAGGAACAGGATCAGCGTCAGGGCGGAAATCGCCGCGTTCTTGGCGTAGATCCCGCCCGCCGAACCGAGCTTGAAGCCGCCGCCCAGCCGGGCACTGAGGCCGGCGGCGAAATAGAGCGCCGTCATCACCACCATCGAGTGGGCGGCATAGAAGATCGCGCCGGAAAGGCCGGCCAGGCTGCCGAGCGCCAGCCCGGCCATCATCACGCCGATGCCGGAAATGACCAGAAAGCCCAGCGCGCGGCGGATGTCGTTTTGCGCCAGCGCGCCGATGACGCCGAGAATCATGGTGAGCGCCGCGACGATGGCGATGAGCAGCGACAGTTCCTGCCGTTCAACCGGAAACAGCATGCCGAGAATCCGGAGCAGCGCATAGATGCCGACCTTGGTTAGCAGACCGGCAAACAGCGCCGAGACCACCAGCCGCGGCGTGTGGTAGGAGGCGGGCAGCCAGAAATTAACCGGAAACGCCGCCGCCTTCATGCCGAAGGCCAGCAGATACAGCGTTACCAGCGTCATCAGCGGCGCGGTTTCGCGCAGTTCGGACGCCTTGATGGCGATATCGGCCATGTTGAGCGTGCCGAACAGGCCGTAGAGATAGCCGGTGGCGACCAGGAACAGCGTGGTGGCGATCAGGTTGAGGAAGGCATATTTGACCGCACCGTCGAGCTGCTTGCGCTCGGAGCCGAGCACCAGAAGTCCGAAGGACGAAATCAACAAAACCTCGAACCAGACATAGAGATTGAAGATGTCGCCGGTGAGGAAAGCGCCGAGGATGCCGGCCATGATCAGCATCAGGAACGGGTAGAAGCCGTAACGGCGGCCTGATTGATCGACATCGCCGCGGCCGTAGATGCCGGCGGCGAGCGCCACCAGCGAGGAGGTGACGGCGAAAAACGCCCCCAGCAGGTCGACGGTGAAGGAAATGCCGAAAGGCGGCAACCAGCGGCCCATGGTCATGGTCACGGTGCCGCTCTGGACCACATGCGCGAGCAGCCCGAGCGTCATCAGCGCCAGCACGGCCAGCGCCGGAATGGCGATCAGCGGCTGCAGCTCGGTGCGCTTGCGCAGCATCAACAGCACGGCGCCGATGAGAATGCACCAGACCACCGGGGCGACGATCAGCCAGTCGGCGGCGGCCACCGGCGGCAATGTGTAAACGACGGAGAAATCCTGCAGTCCCTGGCTTGTTGCGGCCATTGCCGGTCTCTCCTCAGTAGCCGGCCGGCGGCGATTGCTCGCCCACCGGTTCGGCTACACGCATCTCGTCGGAACTGTCAGTTTCCAGTTCCTGGAACGCGCGGTACCCGAGCACCAGCAGAAACGCGAAGAACGAAAACGAGATCACAATGGCCGTCAGGATCAGCGCCTGCGGCAGCGGATTGGCGGCGGCGACAGTCAGCGCGTCGGCATCGCTCGGGATGATCGGCGGGACTTCGCGCGTCACCCGTCCGGCGGTGAAGATCAGCAGATTGACGGCATTGCCGAGGATCGCCGCCCCCATCAGAACGCGGATGACGTGCTTGGACAGAAACAGGTAGATGGCGACGGTGAACAGCGCGCCGACCAGAATGGCAAACAGGGGCTCCATCAGTCGCGGTCCCTTTCCTCGAGCGCCAGCGCGATCGAACTGATGGCGCCGACGACGACCAGATAGACCCCGACATCGAACACCAGCACGCTCGACAGCGCCAGTTCGACCCCGAAGACATGCGGGTAGACCCACAGCCCGGTCATGTAGGGCACGCCGGCGAACACCGAAAGCACGCCGGCGGAGGCGGACAGAAACAGTCCGAAGGCCGAAATCGCCATTGGATGGAAATAGATTGCGCGGCGTACCGGCGCCACACCGCAGGCGATGCCGTAGATCGCCAGCGCCGACGCCGCGATCAGCCCGCCGATGAAGCCGCCGCCGGGCTCGTTGTGGCCGCGCAGCAGCACGAAGATGGAAAACAGCATCATCAGGCTGGTCAGGTAAGGCGCAATCGAGCGAAATATCACCGTCCGCATCTTAGCGTCCTCCCCCGTTGCGGTCCGGATCATTGTCGGCGACCGTGACGCGCGGCGTGCGGATGCGGATCAGCGACAGGATGGCGAGGCCGGTGACCATGACGACGGCGATCTCTCCCAGCGTATCGGTGCCGCGGAAATCGACAATGATGACATTGACCACATTGGCGCCATGGGCGACGATTTTCGAATAGGCCGAGAAAAAGTCGCTCAGCTCGGCATTGAACGGCTGCTGCGTCACCGCCAGCAGATAGAGCATGAACCCGCCGCCGCAGGCGAGCGCCACGGCCATGTCGACGGCTTTCTCCCAGGTCGGCCGGTGATCGGCCGATGTCAGTTTCAACCGTGTCATCACCAGCGCCAGAATCACCACCGCCAGGGTTTCAACCATGAACTGGGTAAACGACAGGTCGGGCGCGCCAAACAGCATGAAGATCAGCGCCACGGCAAAGCCCTGAATGCCGAGCGAGACGATGGCCGTCAGCCGGTCGCGGGCAAAGATGACGGCGAGCAGGCCGATCGGCACGATGGCGAAGACCACCAGTTCATGAAACTGCGCGTCGGCCGGCCAGACCGGCATCGAGGGCCATTCGCCGTACCAGGCCATCGGGCCGATCAGCGCCGCCGCGATCATCAGGAACGTCACCATCATGTAGATCTCCAGCCGGCCGGGCTGAACCAGACGCGTCAGCCACACCGACAGGCCGACAAGACCGGAGATCATCTGGTCGAAACCGCGGTCCGGGCCCCAGCCGATAGCTGTCAGAAGCCAGGCCATCCCGGCGCGGAGGCGATCAACCATGCGGTAGGCGATGATGCCGAAGACAATCGTGACCAGCGACAGCATCAGCGGCGCGCCAAAATGCGGGATCAGCGAAATCGTCACGGATTCGGTTTCACCCGCGATCGCGCTCGCCATCGGCGAGGAAATGAAGCGGTGGGTGACGGGCGAGACCAGCGCCGCGCCCAAGGCGGTGATGCCGAGCACAAGCGGTCCGAGCCACAGCAAGACCGGCCCCTCATGGGCAACTTTCGGGGTTTTGACCACCGGGCCGAAGAACGGCTTGATGGCGACGGCGAAGCCGATGACGAACATCAGGCCGTTGCCGATGATGGCGACGGCGACAAAGGCCAGCGACCAGGGGTCGATGTGCCACAGCGCGTAATAGATTTCCTCCTTGGCGAGGAAGCCGATGAAGGGCGGCAGCCCGGCCATCGAGATCGCCGCGGCGATGGCGGCGATGAAGGTGATCGGCATGGCCTTGCGCAAGCCGCCGAGTTCGGTGACGTCGCGGCTGCCGGTCTCGTGATCGATCAGGCCGGCGACCATGAACAGCGCGCCCTTGAACAGCGAATGCGCCACCAGATAGAGCACGGCCGCGGCAATGGCATGCTCGGAGCCGAAGCCGGTCAGCATCACCAAGAGCCCCAGCGACGACACCGTTGTATAGGCCAGCATCAGCTTGAGATCGGTCTGGCGGATGGCGAGAAGCGTGCCGACAATCAGCGTTGTGCCGCCAAACAGCGGCAGGATGGTTTCCCACCAGACCGTGTCGCCGAGCACCGGATTGAGTCGCATCAGCAGATAGACGCCGGCTTTGACCATGGTGGCCGAATGCAGATAGGCCGACACCGGGGTGGGCGCCTCCATGGCGTTGGGCAACCAGAAATGCAGCGGGAACTGCGCCGATTTGGAAAACGCCCCGCCCAGCACCAGGATCAGCGCCATCAGATAAAACGGGCTGGCGCGCACTTCGTCGCCATAGCTCAACAGCATCGAAATCTGGCTGACCCCGGTGATGTTCCAGATAACCAGCAGACCGGCAAGCAGCGCCAGCCCGCCGCCGCCGGTGACCACCAGCGCCTGGATCGCGGCGCGGCGCGAGGCTTCGCGGCTGTGATCGAAGCCGATCAGCAGGAACGAGGTGATCGAGGTCAGTTCCCAATAGACAAACAGCATCAGGAAACTGTCGGAGATGACGACGCCAAGCATCGCGCCCATGAACATGAGCATGAAGGAGAAGAACCGGCCGAGCTGGGCGTGGCCCTTCAGATAGCCGCCGGAATAGAGCATGATCAGCGCGCCGATGCCCGAGATCAGCAGCACGAAGGTCAGCGACAACCCGTCGATCAGCCAGGAGAAGCTGACATTGAGCGAGGGCACCCAGGCGTAGCCGCCGGTGACGACGCCGCCATCGGCCACTTGGCCGGCAAAACCGAGGAAATGCATGAAGATCGCCAGCGGCGCCAGCGCCAGAATCCAGGCGGCATTGTGACCGAGGCGGCGCGTCAGCCACGGAGCGGCCAGCGCCGCCAGAAACGGCAACATCAGGACAAGTAATGTCGCACCAGGCGCAACAGCGCTCATGAAAGTTCCCCGGGCACGGCCCTGTGATCTCCGCTTTATACGGCTCTAAACCCGTCACTTAACCGTCGCAAAGGTCAAGGACAAGCCAAAGCCTTTCAGATTTGGTGGAAAAGCAGATGTCCTTGTAACCGAAACTTCCTTGTGGGCCAACAGTGACTTGGCCGGTCAGGACGTATCGCCGCACCGGCGCCTTGCCAGCATCCGGCCAGGCCCTATTATCGCCTGCCGGGAGACCCGGCCATGAACAACAGCAGCCATCCGAACATCGTCATCGCGCTGTTGCGCGCCGTCAATGTCGGGGGAACCGGCAAGCTGGCGATGACGGACCTCAAGGCGATCTGCGAAGGGCTCGGGTTTGACGATGTGAAGACCTATATCCAGAGCGGCAATGTGCTGTTCCGCTCCGCACTTCAGCCAGAGGAAGCCGGCCGGATGCTCGACGCCGCGCTTGCCGCAAAACTCGGCAAGGCGCCGGGCGTGATGGTGCGCGGCCGCTCCGAACTCGAGGCGATCATTGCCGCCAACCCGTTTCCGGACGCCCGGCCCAACCTTCTCATCGTCACCTTCCTGCCGGAGCAGGCTCCCGCCGATGCGCTGGAAAAATTCGTTGGCCCCGATGGCGAGGAAGCGCATGTGGCGGGCCGGGAAATCTACGTGCATTATCCCAACGGCTCCGGCCGGAGCAGGATGAAGCTGCCGGCGCTGAAACCAGGCACCGGCCGCAACATCAACACCGTACGCAAGCTCGCCGAGATGGCGGCGGAAATGGAGGCGCGGACGTGATCCGGGGCGCCCGTCAAAAATAGGTCAGCATTGTTGACATAAATTGAAACTCGTGATCATTCTTGCGTTTCAAGCATTGCCCACGCATTTCCATTGCGTTCAAACGGAGGGATTTGAACGAAACGGACCTGCACCCCTTCATGACAAAAGCGACGGTCACGGCAACGCGGCTGCGCTCCGGGAGATGAGAATGTCAACGCAGAGCACATTGACCGCCGTTGAGACGGACCCGCGATCGAGCGGTGACGGCCTCGACTGGCCCGCGCTTTTCGCCACGCGGGCGGAGCGGATGAAGGCGTCGGAAATCCGCGAGCTGCTGAAACTGCTCGATCAGCCCGACGTGATCTCCTTTGCCGGCGGCATTCCCGATCCGGCGCTGTTTCCGGTCGAGGCGTTTGGCGCGGCCCTGACGGCGGCGCTGACAGGCGATTCGAAGGGCGCGGCGCTGCAATATTCGGTGAGCGAGGGCTACAGGCCGTTGCGCGACTGGCTGGTCACCCGCATGGAATCGCTCGGGGTCGCGTGTACGCCCGACAACATCATGATCACCTCGGGCTCGCAGCAGGCGCTCGACTATCTCGGCAAGCTGTTTTTGTCCGAGGGCGACACCGCGCTGGTCGGCTGGCCGACCTATCTCGGCGCGCTGCAGGCGTTCAACGCCTATGAGCCGCATTACGACCGGCTGACGCCGCTCGGCAACCGCAGTGCCGCGGATTACCGCGAAGCCGCGCGCGCGCAGGGAGGCCAGGTGAAGTTCGCCTATGCGTCCGCCGATTTCGCCAACCCCACCGGCGAAACCCTGCCCGCCTCGGCGCGGTCCAGCATTCTCGATCTCGCCACCGAACTCGACATCGCCGTCATCGAGGACGCCGCCTATCAGTCGCTGCGCTATGACGGCGAGGAAGTCCCGCCGATGC
The DNA here is from genome assembly GCA_000961635.1 of Hoeflea sp. BRH_c9. Lineage (GTDB taxonomy): Bacteria > Pseudomonadota > Alphaproteobacteria > Rhizobiales > Rhizobiaceae > Hoeflea. The sequence goes on from LADQ01000087.1 coordinate 6,310, forward strand.
TGGCGCTCGACATCGAACGTTCGGGCTCCATCGAGGCCACCCGCACCATCTATTGCGGCAGCTTCTCCAAGACGCTCGCGCCGGGCCTGCGCGTCGGCTGGGTCTGCGCCGCCAAGCCGGTGATCTCGAAGCTGGTGCTGATCAAGCAGGCGGCCGATCTGCATTCGGCGACGCTCAACCAGATGGCAATCCACACTGTCGCCTCGGAAGGCTTTGAAGCACAGGTCGAGAAAATCCGCGCCACCTACCGGGCGCGGCGCGACGCCATGCTTGCGGCGCTCGCCCGCCACATGCCCGAGGGCGTGAGCTGGACAAAACCCGATGGCGGCATGTTCGTCTGGGTGACGCTGCCCGAGGGGTTTGACGGCGCGGCGCTGCTGGCCGAAAGCCTGAAGACCGAACGCGTCGCCTTCGTCCCCGGCCGCGCCTTCTTCGCCGACGGCTCCGGCGCCAACACGCTCAGACTGTCGTTTTCCTGCGCCTCCGAGACAATGATCGAGGAAGGCATCAAGCGGCTGGGGCGGGTGGTGCGCGGCGGGTAGCGAACGAACCCCGACAGGACACGGGAGGATTTGCCATGGCCTTGCAGCTCAGGCCGAATTGCGAATGCTGCGACAAGGACCTGCCGCCCAATTCCCCAGAGGCGCGGATCTGCACCTTTGAATGCACCTTCTGCGCCGATTGCGTGGAGCGGGTGCTGGCCAATGTCTGCCCCAATTGCGGCGGCGGATTTGCTGCCCGCCCGATCCGCCCAGCGACGGAATGGCGGCCGGGGCTGTCGGTGGCCCAGCGTCCGCCGTCGGCGACCCGGGTGCACATGTCCTATTCGGCTGAAGAGGTTGCGGCCTTTTCCGGGCGTCTGAAGCATATCCCGCCGGAAGAGCGCTGAAGCGCCCGCCCAGTCAGATGGCCAGGAGGATCAGCCCGAGACGCCCGCAGGCGCCTCCGGTTCCCCGGCCGCGAAATCGAGGAAGTCGTCGACGAAGGTTGCCAGCAGTTCAGGGCGCGAGGAAACGCCTGACTTGCGGAAGATCGAGCTCAGATGCGCCTTGACGGTGCCCTCGCATGTGCCGCGCAACCGGGAGATTTCGGCAATCCTCAAGCCCTTGAGCGTCAACAGGGCAATTTCGGACTCGGCCGGCGACAGGCCCCATTCGGCGAAGCGGTGGTTGACCAGGCCGGTGAAGTCGCTGCGGAGGGTCATGGCGCGCTGTTCGGCCCGGCGCAACTCGGCCCGGTGTTGCAACAGATAGCGGGATGAAAGCCCGAAGGCGGCAAAGAGCAGAACGGTGGCAAAGACCTCGGATGCGAGATGCAGGGTGCCATAGTTCTCGTCCGGATCGTCACTGACCAGGTTGGCATGGATTTCGGAGCCAACGTCGATCGCCAGTATCGTGCCGCAGACAAGCTGGATCAGCGTCAGGATGATTCGCCCGTCGAACAGGCCGATTCCGGCGCGCAAAAACCCGCTCCGCGACTCGGGCAAGTCGAATGTAGTCCGATGGTCAAATCCCGTTTCTGCAACCATAGCGAATGTGACTTTGGTCTGATTGGATCTTTACTTTAGTCTAGTTGGAGATTTTCGCGACCTCCAAGTGGAAAATATCGATTGACCTGCGGCTGATTGATGCAGCCTCCTAATTCATACTTGCAATGAAGGACGGAGGCAAACGACGCCGGTACTTGATGAACTGAACCAGTGTGAGGACTGGCCAGTCAAGGTCTGGCAACCGGGCAGTCGGGACGATCGGGCAACTCAGGAGGAACCCCGGGGAGACATCGTTTCTTTCAGCGGCAAGCGGACGACGCGGCGCCGGATCGGCCCAAAGGCCGGACACAAGCGCGGCGGCAAATTAGAAACCGGGAGGGGGACACATGACCAAACGATCACTGGCCAAAGCGGCCATATGGGCAAGCGTTGCTGCGCTGGCGCTCGGCGCTGCCGCCATGGCAGACGACGACAAGAAGAAATCGGTCAACGAGCAGTATCTGGAAGATTTGCGGCAGGGAAAGGTTCACATCGAGGGCGATCATGCGGCAGTCACGGAACTGATCCTCAATCGCAACATTCCCATTCCCTACAGCTACATCGCGCAGCTCATGGCAAGCCCGAACGCCTTTGGCGACGGCCCCGCCTGCATCGTCTGCCATTCCTCGGCCGATCCCACTGTCAGCTACCGCGGGCTTGACCTTTCCACCTGCGACGGCATCAAGGCGGGGTCCACCGAAACGCCGGCGCGCGCCATCTTCATTGCCGGCGAGGATCCGAAACGGGAAATCCTCGGCCGCCGCATGCGCAACAACCGCATGCCGCTTGGCGTCGGCTTCAACGTCGATCACGGCACCGATGCGATCAAGGCGGTGGAGGCATGGATCACGGCGGGCGCGGCCAACGACGACAACTTCCGGAACAATATCCTGCCGCTGTTCAACACCGAAAACGTGTTCGGCGAGGACACGCCTGCCTGTGCCGAATGCCACATGTCGAACGAGGAACCGCCAAGTTTCCACGAACTGGACATGACCTCCTACGAGGGCATCATGCTCGGCGCAGACTCGGTGGCCAAGGGCGTCGATCATGCGACCAAGGTCATCATTCCGGGGCATCCCGAGCTGAGCGGCGTGTTCCAGCATCTCACCGAGGACCGCATGCCCCCGGGTATCGATCCGTCGGAGGATCGCGACCATCCAAACACGCAGATCCTGTTCGCCTGGGTCAAACAAGGCGCGCAATGCCGCTGAGACTGGATCGCCGCCGTTTTCTGCAAGCCTCTTTCGCCGGCCTGTGTCTCTGGCCGGCGATTGGTCATGCGGCCGACACGGCGCCTCTGCCCATCCGTCATCTCTGGCCAACCGACAACAGCCGCATCGGTCCGATCAGCGAGGCGTCGGGGCGGCTGTTTTATGCGGGCGACCTGAGCATCGGCGCCGTTTCGCCAGCCGGCGGGGACCGGCTCTGGAGCCATCGCCACGGTTTTGACAGTCCGGCCGTGTTCCGCCCGCGCCTGACCGCGTCCCTGGTGGTGACCGGAGGGCGGCGCTGGCTCGCGGCTTACGATCAGATCAGCGGCGCGGAA
>LADQ01000213.1 GCA_000961635.1 Hoeflea sp. BRH_c9
CGGCTTCAGCCAGCGCCTGCGGCTCTGCATGCGGGCGGCCGCCAATGGCGGTGACGCCGCGGCCGACAATCACCGGCGCGCCGTCAATGTCTCGGACGATCAAGGTGGCGACGGACGGGTTGGAGCCGGTGCGGCCTTCATGCCGTCGGGCCAGACGGATCGCCGCCGCCATGAACCGACGGTCAAGCGCGCTCACGGCCATGGTTCTAGATATCCCCGACCGTGGTGTCGCCGGCAATCCGGGCGGTCAGTTCGGCGATGGTCCGCTCGAAATCCTCGGGCCCGGTGAAATCCCGGTAGACCGAGGCATAGCGGACAAAGCCGACATCATCGAGAGCCTTGAGCGCTTCCAGCACCAACAGGCCGATGCCGTCGGTGGCGATCTCGGTTTCGCCGGAACTTTCCAGCCGGCGGACAATGCCCGACACCGCGCGGTCGATGCGCTCGGGGTCGACCGGCCGTTTGCGCAACGCGATCTGGAAGGATTTGACCAGCTTGTCCCGATCGAACGGCACCCGCCTGCCGGTCTTCTTGAGCACCTGCAAATCGCGCAGCTGCACCCGCTCGAAGGTGGTGAAGCGGCCGCCGCAATCGGGGCACACACGCCGCCTGCGGATCGCGGCGCCGTCTTCGGCCGGCCGCGAATCCTTGACCTGGCTATCTTCGGAACCGCAATAGGGACAGCGCATCAGCCCTATCCCAGATACGGGTAGAGCGGGAAACGGTCGGTGAGAGCGATCACCTTGGCCTTCACCGCGGCTTCGACTTTGGCGTTGCCCTCTTCCGAATTGGCGACCTTGAGGCCGTCGAGCACTTCGGCGATGAGATTGCCGATCTCGGTGAATTCGCTGGCGCCGAAGCCGCGCGTGGTGCCGGCGGGCGTTCCCAGCCGGATGCCCGAGGTGACGAACGGCTTTTCCGGGTCAAACGGGATGCCGTTCTTATTGCAGGTGATGTTGGCCCGGCCAAGCGCCGCCTCGGCCTTCTTGCCGGTGGCGTTCTTCGGGCGCAGGTCAACCAGCATAAGATGGTTGTCGGTGCCGCCGGAGACGATGTCGAGGCCGGTCGACTTGAGGCTGGCGGCAAGGGTCTTGGCGTTGTCGGCCACGGCCTGGGCATAGGCCCTGAACTCGGGCGTCAGCGCCTCGCCGAAGGCCACCGCCTTGGCGGCGATGACATGCATCAGCGGACCGCCCTGAAGACCGGGGAAGACGGCGGAATTGATCTTCTTGGCCATGGCTTCGTCGTTGGTCAGGATCATGCCGCCGCGCGGGCCGCGCAGGGATTTGTGCGTGGTGGTGGTCACCACATGGGCATGCGGCAACGGCGAAGGATGCACGCCGGCGGCGACCAGGCCAGCGATATGGGCCATGTCGACCATCAGCCAGGCGCCGACGCTGTCGGCGATCTCGCGGAAGCGCTGCCAGTCCCAGATGCGCGAATAGGCAGTGCCGCCGGCCAGAATGAGCTTCGGCTTTGTCTCGTGCGCCTGCTTTTCGATGGCGTCCATGTCCAGCAGGTGGTCGTCCTCGCGCACGCCGTAGGACACGACGTTGAACCATTTGCCGCTCATGTTGACCGGCGAGCCGTGGGTGAGGTGACCGCCCGAATTCAGATCAAGCCCCATGAAGGTGTCGCCTGGCTGCAGCAGCGCCAGAAACACCGCCTGGTTCATCTGGCTGCCGGAGTTCGGCTGCACATTGGCGAACTGGCAGTCGAACAGCTTCTTGGCCCGCTCGATGGCAAGGGTTTCGGCGATGTCGACGAATTCGCAGCCGCCATAATAGCGCTTGCCCGGATAGCCTTCGGCATATTTGTTGGTCATGATCGAGCCCTGGGCTTCGAGCACGGCGCGGGAGACGATGTTTTCCGATGCGATCAACTCGATCTCATGCCGCTGGCGACCCAGTTCACTCTGGATCGAGCCAAAGATTTCCGGATCGGCGTCAGCCAGGGGCCGGTTGAAAAAAGCATCCGCGAAGCGGGCGGCAGACGTCGCGTTGGACATGTTCCAGGTTCCTTGTATGGCTCGGGTCTGGCTGAGCGCCTGTCCGGTTTCGGCGGCGCTCCGGAAAATGGCTCGACTCCGGCACGAGGCGTGTCGAACCGGATGCGGCTGTTTACCCCTGTCGCATCACAAGGGCAATATCCGCGGGCTCAATTGCGGCATTGCCGGCTTCATACACGCGCATCCCGCAAAAAAGCCGCCCGTGGCAGGGCGGCTTTGACAGGCTTGGATTCCGGTTGGCGCGCTTAGCGCAGCGCCAGTTCGTCGACGCCGTCGCGCTGATAGACATCGTCGCGGAACTGAACAACGCCGTCCTGCGAGGCCCAGGCGGTGAAATAGGTGAAATAGACCGGCACCGGGGTGGTCAGTTCGATCACCGTGTTCTCGCGCGAGGCGATGGTCGCCTCCATGGACTGGCGGTCCCAGCCGGGCGTGTCCCTGAGAAGCCAGGTGTTGAGATCGCGCACGTTCTGAACGCGGACGCAGCCCGAGGATTCAAACCGCATCAGCTGGTTGAACACGCCCTGTTGCGGCGTGTCGTGCATGTAGACCGCATGCGGGTTGTTGAAATTGATCTTGGTCGAGGACATGGCGTTGCCCTTGCCCGGATCCTGACGGAACATCAGGTCGGGCGCCTTTTCGGCGTTCCAGTCCACCATTTCAGGCTGGATCTCATTGCCCTGGCCGTCGAACAGGCGAATATTGTTGCGCGCCAGATAGGTCGGATCCTTGCGCATCAACGGCACGATATCCTTTTCGATGATCGAGCGCGGCGAGGTCCAGTAGGGATTGAGAATGATCTCATGGATCTGGGAATTCAGGATCGGCGTCTGACGGTCAATCTTGCCGACGATTGCGGTGTGACGCAGCACCACGCTGCCATTTTCCACCGCCTCGATCTGTGCCGCCGGGATATTGACCATCACGTAGCGATCGCCAAGGAAGCCCGACATCGAACGCAGGCGCACCAGATTGGTCTCGAGTTGTCCAAGCCGGACCTCGGCGGACACATTGAGCGCCTGGTAGGAATAGCTGCCCAACACGCCATCCGGCGGCAGGCCGTGCCGCGCCTGGAATTTCTTCACCGCGCCATCGACATAGGAATCAAATTCGTTGGAGAGGCCGGCGCTTGGGTCCAGATCGCCGGACGCGATCAGCCGCTGACGCAGCATGCGCACGTCGGGATCGGACACGCCCATGCGCAGCTTCTTGGTCGCCGGCACCATCGGCCAGCCGCCACGCGCGATCAGATCCTGATGGGCGAATATCGCCCGCTCCACAAAGGCGATCGTATCGGCGCTGGCGATGGGATGACGGGTTGCCGTCTGGGCCACCGAGCGGGAACTTTGCGCGTCGAACTGATCGTCCCAACTTCCGCGCCGCGGGGACTTGATGATGTCTTCAATGGCCGATTGGGCGAAGGCCGGGCCCGCTGCAAAAGCCGCGGCGGCCAGACACGCCGCACGGCCGATGAAGCGGCGGCGGGAGACCTTGTCGAGTCCGGCTGGTTTTGTCATGCGTAATCCACCATGCAATCGAGGCTGACATTAAGATTGGTAAGTTTAAATACCATATTAACGCCAAAAATTCAGAACCAAAAGTGATCCGCCAAGACCGGGCGCGACACATTTGCGTGAGCGCCAGACAAGACGGCCACCTCATGGAGCCGTTCCCTGCAGCCAATTTGGATGCCAAGCCAGCAGCTTTCACGGCAATATGGCCAATTCATGATTCATCGGCGTATGTTGTATTTTGGTCAACATAACCAAGGATAACCAAGGCCGGAACCAGACCCGCAAACCGGGCATAAAAAAAGCGGCGGAGCCAGGCCCGCCGCATTTTTGGATGGATATCGATCTGGGATCAGAGGCGATAGAGGATCTGGTCGTTCCAGAACCGGTCAAGCCGCTGCATCAAGCGGTTGAGTTCCTCGAATTCGCTGGCGCCAATGCCGCCGACCTTGGCGATCGAATTGATGTGGCGGTCATAAAGGGCTGCAACGATTTCGGCGATCTCGGTACCGTGCTCGGTCAGGCTGATCCGCACCGCGCGGCGGTCGACCCGCGAGCGCTGATGGTTGATATAGCCCAGATCAACCAGTTTCTTGAGATTGTAGGACACGTTCGAGCCCAGATAGTAGCCGCGGCTGCGCAATTCGCCGGCGGTCAGCTCCGAATTGCCGATGTTGAACAGCAGCAGCGCCTGGATGGCGTTGATGTCGGTGCGGTTGGCGCGATCGAACTCATCCTTGATGACATCGAGCAGGCGGCGGTGAAGCCGCTCGACCAATTGAAGCGATTCCAGGTAAAGATCGCGCAGGCCCTCGGACTCGTCGTTTGCCGCACCGGATTTTGGCGCTGCGGCGAGCGCGGAATTGGTATATGACATGATGACAGCCTCACTGTTTGTGGTGGCGGCTATTGTTCCCGCCTTGAGACAGACCCTATCGAATACCCATAAAATTCTACTTAAACTGTAGGCTTAACAGCAGGTTACCTTTGAGCCACCGTTCATTAAAGTGAATCAGGTCTTACCTGGCTTGCCTCCTGGCGCCGTTTGACGAAGAGCGCGACGCGGAATCCGATATAGACCGACGCCACCACCGCGTGGGCGATCACCAGAAGCGGACGCTCGCCGAACCAGAGCGGCAAACCCTTGTGCATCACCACTTCCGCGCCCGCCGCGACCACCCAGATCACCGGACCCCAGGGCACCAGCATCCAAAGCCCAACGGCCGCCACCGGAAGCAACACGGCAAGCGACGCCGCCGCGAATTGCCAATAGGCCGGGATCAGGTCAAAACGGGACACGCCGCCATCCGAAAGGCCGATCAACCGGCTCCAATAGTGCAGTCCGGCGAACAGGCAGCTCAGCGCCACCAGCCGTAGGAACAGCCGGAAGCTCGCTTCCAGCGCGCCGGCGCCGGTTTCGGGCGCCGTGCCAATCTGCAATATGGCCATCATTGGCCCTTTCGGTTCAGCCGCATGCGCCGCGCATCCGCCTTGTTCATGCGCACTCATACCCACTGAGGCGTTGGCGACGCAAGCCCGGCGGTACCCTTCCCGTCTTGACCGCCCTGCCCTGGTTACGGTCTAAGCGTGAACAGATGAGCGCCGCTGACGCGCTTGACCGGAACACAAGGACGGACGACATGGGCGACACTCTCAGGAACACGGCGGCGGGCAAGAACACTGCGGCGGGACTTGCGGCGGCGGCGGCAAGCGATGTCGACGAGATCACCGGCCACCGGCGCATGCGCCGCACCCGCGTCGCCGACTGGTCGCGGCGGCTCACCCGCGAGACGCGGCTGACGGTGGACGACCTGATCTGGC
>LADQ01000037.1 GCA_000961635.1 Hoeflea sp. BRH_c9
CGGTGATCATTGCAACAGCACACGCCTGCATCAAACCATAGCCATGAAGGCGTTCTTGACCACCGTTTCAAATCCCTTGCGCACGACAAGTTGCTTGACCATTCCGGTGGTAATCTTTTTGGCGACTCCACTGCCGGCCATGCTGACGCCACGGGCAAAATACGCCTGATACACGCCTTGAATCACAAGCCCCTTGGCGAAGCTGAGCCAAATTCGCGGGGCTTCCTGGGCAAAATTGGCGTCCCGCCTGACGATTTCGGGATTAACCCTCGCTTCCATCGCGATCTCAGCGATGATCCTGCCCTTCAGGCCGATCATTGCCGCGACCCTCTCTCCAAAACCCGCGATCTTGCCGTCCTGATTGGCGTCCGCGTCATCATAGAACGCGGCGATGGCGACCGCCTTGTTGTCCAGAAACCCGATCGCGCCGATCGGTGCGGAATTGAAGCTTTTGACGGCAATCCATTCAATCGAGCCTGACATCACGCCCTCCTTTGGTCAGCTTGCCTGGTGCGCCACACGCGATCCGCGCGACCGTGGCGCAATGCTGGCACACTCAGAGATCGAGCACCAGCCGCTCGGGATCCTCCAGGCTGTCCTTGACCCGGACCAGGAAGGTGACGGCGTCCTTGCCGTCGACGATCCGGTGGTCATAGCTGAGCGCCAGATACATCATCGGCCGGATCACCACCTGGCCGCCGACAGCCACCGGGCGGTCCTGGATCTTGTGCATGCCGAGGATCCCCGACTGCGGCGAATTCAGGATCGGCGAGGACATCAGCGATCCGTAGACGCCGCCATTGGAGATGGTGAAGGTGCCGCCCTGCATGTCGGCCATCGACAATTCGCCGTCCCGCGCGGCGCGGCCCAGCCGGCCGATTTCCTTCTCGATCTCGGCGATTGACATCTGGTCGGCGTCACGCACCACCGGCACCACCAGGCCCTTGTCGGTGCCGACGGCGACGCCGACATGGCAATAGTTCTTGTAGATGAGATCCGTGCCGTCGATCTCGGCGTTGACCGCCGGGATTTCCTTCAATGCATGGGTCACCGCCTTGGTGAAGAAGCCCATGAAGCCGAGCTTGACGCCGTGCTTCTTCTCGAACAATTCCTTGTAGCGCGAACGCAAATCCATCACCGCGCTCATGTCCACTTCATTGTAGGTGGTCAGCATCGCGGCGGTGTTCTGCGCTTCCTTGAGGCGGCGGGCGATGGTCTGCCTGAGCCGGGTCATCTTCACCCGCTCCTCGCGCGAGGCATCGTCGCCGCTTGATGCGGGACGCGCGGCCTTCGGCGCTTCAGTGGCGGCGGCGGGCTTGTTGAGCGCGTCGATGACGTCGCCCTTGAGCACCTGGCCGCGCTTGCCCGAGCCAGCCACATCGCCGGCCTCGATCTTGTTTTCAGTCATCAGCTTCTGCGCCGAAGGCGCGGGCGGCATCTTGCTTTCGCTGATCTCGCTGCCGCCGGCGATCTTGGCGGTCTTTTCCGCCGCCTCGCCGGTTGTCGCAGCACCGGCGCTGTCGGAGGCCTGCGCGACGGCTTCCGGCTTGTCAGCCTTGGCCGGCGCCTCGGCCTTGCCGGCCTTTTCCACTTTCGCCGGAGCGGCGGCGCCTTCGCCTTCGGAGATCTGCGCCAGCAGCGCGTTGACCTCGACGGTTTCGCCGTCGGCAGCAAGAATTTCGCTCAAGATCCCCGATACCGGCGAGGGCACCTCGATCGAGACCTTGTCGGTTTCAAGCTCGACCAGCGGTTCATCCACCTTGACGGTGTCGCCGACTTTCTTGAGCCAGGTGCCGATGGTGGCTTCGCTGACGGATTCACCGAGGGTCGGGACGCGGACTTCAGTAACCATGATGTTTTTTCCGTTCTTTTCTCAGACTGGTCTCAAAACTGGCGCGCGGGCGGACTAACCGCCCAGCGCATCCTCGAGGAAGGCTTCAAGCTGCGCAAGGTGGCGCGACATCAAACCGGTGGCCGTCGAGGCCGAGGCCGGACGGCCGGCGTAGCGCACGCGCTGATATTTTGCGTCGATATGGGCCAGAACCCATTCCAGATAGGGATCGATGAACGACCAGGCGCCCATGTTCTTGGGCTCCTCCTGACACCAGACCATCTCGGCGCTGCGGAAGCGGCTGAGCTCGTTGATCAGCGCCTTGGCCGGGAACGGATAGAGCTGCTCCAGCCGCAGCAGGTAGACATCGTTGATGCCGCGCTTCTCGCGCTCCTCATAGAGGTCGAAATAGACCTTGCCCGAGCACATCACCACGCGGCGGATCTTGTTGTCCTTGACCAGCTTGATGGGTTCGTTCTTGAGCACCTCGGCATCGTCCCACAACAGCCGGTGGAACGAGGTCTCGCCCGCCATCTCCGCCAGACTCGACACCGCGCGCTTGTGGCGAAGCAGCGATTTCGGCGTCATCATGATCAGCGGCTTGCGGAAGTCGCGTTTGACCTGCCGCCGCAGGATGTGGAAATAATTCGACGGCGTGGTGCAGTTGGCGACCTGCATGTTGTCTTCGGCGCACATCTGCAGGAAGCGCTCGAGCCGGGCCGACGAATGCTCCGGACCCTGGCCCTCATAGCCATGCGGCAGCAGGCAGACCAGGCCCGACATCCTGAGCCATTTGCGCTCGCCCGAAGAGATGAACTGGTCAAACAGCACCTGCGCGCCATTGGCGAAATCGCCGAACTGGGCTTCCCACAGCGTCAGCGCATTGGGGCGCGCCAGCGAGTAGCCATACTCGAATCCAAGCACCGCTTCCTCCGACAGCATCGAGTTGATGACTTCGTAGCGCGACTGGTTGGGGGCGACATTGGCGAGCGGGATGTAGCGTTCCTCGGTCTCCTGGTCATAGAGCACCGAATGGCGCTGGCTGAAGGTGCCGCGCTCCACATCCTGGCCGGAAAACCGGATCTTGGTGCCTTCCACGACCAGCGAGCCAAAGGCCAGCGCCTCGGCAAAGGCCCAATCGATGCCTTCTCCGGTCTCGATCATCTTGGCCCGGTTGTCCATGAAGCGCTGAATGGTGCGGTGCGCCTTGAAGCCTTCCGGCACTTCCGAGAGTTTCTTGCCGATCTCGCGCAATTGCTTGAGCGGCATGGCGGTCTTGCCGCGGCGCTGCTCATCCTGATTGTCGGCGGTTCTGAGCCCCGACCATTGCCCGTCGAGCCAGTCGGCCTTGTTCGGCTTGTAGCTCTGGCCGATGTCGAATTCACCTTCCAGATGCGCCCTCCAGTCGGCCTTCATCTTCTCGTATTCGCCTTCGGTGATCACGCCTTCCTCGATCAGCCGGCGCGAGTACAGCGTCACCACCGTCTCATGGCTGCGGATCTTGCTGTACATTTTCGGCTGGGTGAAGGACGGCTCGTCGCCCTCGTTGTGGCCGAAGCGGCGATAGCAGAACATGTCGACGACCACCGGCTTGTGGAAGGTCATGCGGAACTCGGTGGCGACCTTGGCGGCGTAGACCACGGCTTCCGGATCATCGCCATTGACGTGGAAAATCGGCGCCTCGATCATCTTGGCCACATCCGACGGATAGGGCGAGGAGCGCGAGAAGCCCGGATTGGTGGTAAAGCCGATCTGGTTGTTGATGATGAAATGCACGGTGCCGCCGACCCGATGGCCGCGCAGGCCCGACAGGCCGAGGATTTCCGCCACCACGCCCTGGCCGGCGAAGGCGGCGTCACCATGCAAGAGCAGCGGCATCACCTTGACCCGCTCCTTGAGCGGAATGATGTCGCCTTCCCACACGGTCGCCATCATGTCCTGCTTGGCCCGGCACTTGCCCATCACCACCGGATTGACGATTTCCAGATGCGAGGGGTTGGCGGTCAGCGACAGGTGCACCTTGTTGTTGTCGAACTCGCGGTCCGACGAGGCGCCAAGGTGATACTTGACGTCGCCCGAGCCTTCGACCTCGTCGGGCTTGTAGGAGCCGCCCTTGAATTCATGAAACACCGCCCGGTGCGGCTTGGCCATCACCTGGGTCAGCACGTTGAGCCGGCCGCGGTGGGCCATGCCGAAGACGATCTCCTTGAGCCCCATGTTGCCGCCGCGCTTGATGATCTGCTCCAGCGCCGGAATCAGCGATTCGCCGCCATCGAGGCCGAAGCGCTTGGTGCCCTTGTACTTGACGTCGATGAACTGCTCGAAGCCTTCCGCCTCGATCAGCTTCTGCAGGATCGCCTTCTTGCCGTTCTCGGTGAATTCGACGCCCTTGTCCGGGCCCTCGATGCGCTCCTGGATCCAGGCCTTTTCCTCGGGATTGGAAATGTGCATGAACTCGACGCCCAGCGTCGAACAATAGGTCCGGCTGAGAATGTCGATCATTTCGCGGATGGTCGCATATTCGAGGCCGAGCACATGGTCGATGAAGATCCTGCGGTCGTAATCGGCCTCGGTGAAGCCGTAGGCTTCCGGCGAGAGTTCGTTGTAGTCCTCGACCGGAGTGGCGATGCCGAGCGGATCGAGCTTGGCGTGCAGATGGCCGCGCATGCGGAAGGCGCGGATCATCATGATGGCGCGCACCGAATCCCGCGCGGCCTGCGTCACATCGGCGGCATCGACCGGCTGACCGGCGGCCTGGGCCTTGCCGTTGAGCTTTTCGGTGACGATCTTCTCGACCTTGCCCCAGTCGCCGTCGAGCGCCGAGACCAGCTCGCCATTGGCGGCAGGCGGCCAGTTGGCCTGCTTCCAGGAGGCGCCGGCGGCGGATTTGCGCACCGCAGCGGGATCGTCCTTCAGCTCGGCGAAAAACGACTGCCATTCGGACGGCACGCTGGCCGGGTCGTCCTGAAAACGGGCATACATGTCTTCGATATAGGCGGCGTTGCCGCCATACAGGAACGAGGTCTGTGCCATGATGTCGTTGGCTTCGTCGTTGCGTGCCATGGTTTTCACCTTTTTCCGGGCCGTTTCCTGGCCCTTTCCCTAGACTTTGCGGCTTGCGCCGCGTTTACGCCGCGAGCCTGCCCATTCCGATTCCCAGCGCCGCGGTGTCGCTGTGGACCTGGAATCGGACGATTTTACCGTCGCGCAGCGTGAATATGTTGACTGTTTCCGTTTGCACCTTGCGGCCGCCGGCTTTCACCGTCCATTCGCCCTTGAGCACCGTGATCGCGGTGTCGCCCGCGATATGGAGCGCAAGCGGTTCGACCCTGTCGATCACCAGATGATCGGCGAGCGTCGCAAGGAAGGCTTCAAAGCCGGCAAATCCGTGCCAGTCTCCGGCCCAGGGCAGAAGCCCGTCGGGCGCCGGATAATGCACCTCGATATCGTCGGAGACGACGCCGCGCAGGGCTGCCCTGTCGCCCGCTTTCAGCGCGGCGTAGTAGCGGTCCAACGTTTCACGCACGGCGTCGCTCATTGCTCCAGCCTTTGTGTTAGCCCCCCGGGATTACCCCTTGAGGACTTCGACCAGCGTTGTGCCAAGGCGCGCCGGCGACGGCGACACCGTGATGCCCGCGGCTTCCATCGCCGCGATCTTGTCTTCGGCGCCGCCCTTGCCGCCGGAGATCACGGCGCCGGCATGGCCCATGGTCCGG
>LADQ01000161.1 GCA_000961635.1 Hoeflea sp. BRH_c9
ATCAGCACGCCGAAATGGGCGGCGCGCGACAGTCCCGCAACCAGCGCGACCGGAACGGCGAGGATGAGCGGGCAGGGCGTCGCCACGACCAAAACCGCGACGGCGCGCACCGGGTCTCCGGTGAACCACCAGGCGGCAAAGGCAAGCGCTATCGTGACCGCAAGGAACACCAGCGAATAGCGGTCGGCAAGCCGCGCCATCGGCGCCTTGGATTTTTGCGCCGCCTCCACCAGCCTGACAATGCCGGCATAGGTGCTGTCCTTGGCCGGGCGGCTTGCGGTCAGATCGAAGGCTTCGCCGGCATTGGTCGATCCGCTCATCACCTCGCCGCCACGGTCGAGCCGCACCGGCATTGATTCTCCGGTCAACGCCGATTGGTCGAGCATCGCCCTGTCGCTTGCCACCGTGCCATCGACAGGCGCCACGTCGCCTTGCCGGATCAGGAGCAGGTCTCCCGGCTTGATGGCGTCGAGCGCAATCTCCTCAAGCGCTCCATTGCGGTGCAGCGTCGCTGTCCGCGGCACGCGCTCGAGAAGAGCGCTCATCTCGAGCCGGGCGCGGCCCGCGGCGTAGCTTTCCAGGAAGGTTCCGCCTGAATACATCACGGCGACCACGGCGGCCGCCAGCGACTCGCCAAAAAATAATGCCGCCGACATCGACAGCGCCGCGACAATGTCGAGCCCGACCTCGCCCCGCCACAGGCTTTTGACAATCTCGACAATCAGCGCCACCAGCACCGGCGCCACGCCGGCGCTCCAGACCACGGTCGCCGCCGCCGGCATGCCGTAGAGACTGAAGCCAAGCCCGCCAACCAGCCCGGCGATCGCAATAAATAGAAGCCCTGAATTCAGGCGGTCATGAAGGAAGAGGTTCATTGGCAAACGATCCCGGGCCGCGCGTCGCCACACAATGAGGTCACAGAAGGGCCAGACTCAGTCTAGGAGGGATTTCCCTCGCATCCAAGCTCCCTGACGCCGCGGGTTGTGTGAAACCACATTGGCTGGACATGGTCTTCCAAACCATTACTGTTCCGGCTTCGGGGTGGAGGGGGCATGTCACAGACCATCGAAGTGCCGCTCTGGGCGATCGTCATTGCATCGATCCTGGCGGCAATCGCCATTGTTGACCGGTTGTTGTCGCCTGCCGTGCGCTGGTTTTTCCGCCGCCGGGTCAATCAGGCAATCGAGGAACTCAACACCCGGCTGCAACTCAAGATCAGGTCTTTCGGCACCACCCGCAGGGAGGTGCTGATCGATCGCGTCAGCAATGATCCGCAGGTGGTGGATGCGGTTGCGGCCTATTCGCGCGAGACCGGAACGCCGATCCAGGTGGTCATCGCCAGAGCGACCCGCTATGCCCGCGAAATCGTTCCGATGTTCAATGCCTATGCCTATTTCCGCATCGGAACGCGACTGGCCCGATGGCTGGCGACCGCGCTCTACCGGGTTCGGCTGGGCTACACCAACACCGATGCGCTGGCCAAGGTCTCGCCGGACTCCTCGGTGGTGTTCGTCATGAACCACCGTTCCAACATGGATTACGTGCTGGTCACCTATCTCGCCTCGTCCTCGACGGCGCTGTCCTATGCCGTGGGGGAATGGGCGCGGCTGCCGGTGCTGCAGACCCTGATCCGCTTCATGGGCGCCTATTTCATCCGGCGCAACGCCCGCAATCCGCTCTACCGCAAGGTGCTCGCGACTTATGTGCGGATGGCCACCGAGGCGGGCGTTACCCAGGCGGTGTTTCCGGAGGGCGGCCTGTCGCGCGACGGGCTGCTGCGGCCGCCGCGCATCGGTCTGATCTCCTATATTGTATCGGCGCATGATCACGTCGCCCATGACACGGTGTTCATCCCGGTCGGGCTCAATTACGACCGCGTGCTGGAGGACCGGTCGCTGGTGTTCGAGGCCGACCGCGACGGGCCGCCGCTGTCGACCTGGCGGAAAACCGCCAAGACCTCCGCCTTTCTGGCCCGGAACCTGAAACTCAGGCTTCTGGGCAAGTGGCACCGGTTTGGCTATGCCAGCGTGTCCTTCGGCGACCCGGTCTCCGTCGACGCATTCCTCGCCGGTCATGGCATTTCCAAATGGTCGGCGCTTGATGAGACCGAACGGGACCGGTTGACCGAGAAGCTGACGCATCAATTGATGCACTCGATCGGCCGCCTGATCCCCGTTCTGCCGGTTTCGCTGGTGTCGCTTGCGCTGATGGACGCGGGTGAGACGCCGATGGATCGGCTGGATCTCAAAATGGCGGCCGGCGCATTGATCGACCGGCTGATTGGCAACGGCGTGCATGTGCATATTCCCCGGCAGGACCGGGACTATGAGATAAATGTTGGGCTGCGCATGCTGCTGTTGCGCCGGATTGTCAGCGAAGGCCCGGATGGCCAGCTTGTCATCAATGAGAATGACAGACCGCTCGTGGCCTATTACGCCAACGCCATCCGGCATCTGGTGTAATGCCTGCGGGCGGTGATAGAGAGTTTGCTTCGGCGCGATCCGATGCGAATGCGGGCGATGGCATGACGGGCCGCGGCAAGGTTTGGCGGGTTTTTTTCAATGAGTTTTGTTGTCAGGCATGTCGTGCCGTGGATCAAGGTGGCTCTGGCGCAGATCCTGGGCCTCGCCTGTCTGTTTCTTGCGCGCGACTATCTGGCGGGCAATGCGCTTGCGTCGCTTCTGCTGGTCGGTGTGGCGGCGTCGCTGGCCGGACGAATCCTCGGCCTGTCGATCTACTGGATTCCGCTCCAGTTGCTGTTGCCATTCGCGCTGGTCTATTCGGACGTTATCCCGGCCTGGGCTTATCTGACCGGCTTTGTGCTGTGCGCGCTGGTCTTCTGGAACAGCGCCACCGGGCAGGTGCCGCTCTATCTGACCAATACAAGCACTTGGGCCGCGATAAAGGCGCTTGCCAGCCAGTCCGGCGCCAGGACGTTCATCGATCTGGGCAGCGGATCGGGTGGCGGCGTGGTCTTTCTCGCCAAAGCCAATCCGGAGCTGGACGTCACCGGCGTGGAGACAGCGCCGCTGGTCTATCTGTTGTCGCGGCTCCGGGTCGCAATACTGGCGCGGAAGAATGCGAAGATCAGATACAAGAGCATCTGGCAGGAGGATCTCGGCCGCTATGACCTGGTCTACTGCTTCCTGTCCCCAGTGCCGATGTCTGAGATGTACCGCAAGGCGCGCAAGGAGATGCGGCCGGGCGCGCTGTTCGTCTCCAACAGTTTTGCCGTGCCTGAGCACGAGCCAGACCGGATTGTTGACGTGTCCGATGCCCGGAAAACCAGATTGCTGATCTGGAAAATGTAGCGCCGGAAGCGGCCGCATTGAAACGGCCGGTGGGGGCTCTGGGCGCGATTTGTTTATTTTTTAGCCGGACATTTTTGCTGCTCTGCACAAACTCTACGCAGGCTGTTCGCCTGGCGAGATTGCTGAAATATTCTTAACGGTATGAAATTGAAGGTATAATTCAATTCAGTTGAAACTGGCACGCTGTTTGCTTGGTATGAACCAGCTTCCCAAGGCTGAGATCCGGGTCCAATGACGGGCCCATACAGGCAACGCCGCCAAACCGCAGTTTCCCGCATCTTTCCGCGGGGTCTCCGGTTTGGCGGCTTTTTTTATTGCGGTCACACACCGTTCAAGGAGACAGGCAATGACCATGAAGTTTACACGGCGCACCGGGCTGGCAGTCGCCACACTGGCGCTGGCCTCGGCGACCATGCTGACCCCGGCGTTGGCCGAGATGCTGGATGTTGAAAAGGACGAGCTGAAATTCGGCTTCATCAAATTGACCGACATGGCGCCTTTGGCGATCGCCTATGAAAAGGGCTATTTCGAGGATGAGGGCCTGTTCGTCACGCTCGAGCCGCAGGCGAACTGGAAGGTGCTGCTCGACCGGGTGATCACCGGCGGGCTCGACGGCGCCCACATGCTGGCCGGACAGCCGCTGGCCGCCACCATCGGCTTCGGCACCAAGGCGCATATTGTCACCCCGTTCTCGATGGACCTCAACGGCAACGGCATCACCGTGTCCAACGAGGTCTGGGAGCTGATGAAGCCGCATCTGGAGAACGGCCCCGACGGCAAGCCGGTCCACCCGATCAAGGCCGAGGCCCTGAAAAAGGTCGTCGACAAGTTCAAGGCCGAGGGCCGGCCGTTCAACATGGGCATGGTGTTTCCCGTCTCCACCCACAATTACGAACTGCGCTACTGGCTCGCCTCCGGCGGCATTCATCCCGGCTTCTATTCCCCCTCCGATGCCTCCGGGCAGATCGGCGCCGATGCGCTTCTTTCGGTCACCCCTCCGCCGCAGATGCCGGCGACGCTCGAAGCCGGCACCATTGACGGCTATTGCGTCGGCGAACCCTGGAACCAGGCCGCCGTGTTCAAGGGCATCGGCGTGCCGGTGATCACCGATTACGAGATCTGGAAAAACAATCCGGAAAAGGTCTTCGGCCTGACCAAGGAATTCACCGAGAAATATCCCAACACCACCCTGGCGCTGACAAAGGCGCTGATCCGGGCGGCGAAATGGCTCGATGAGAACGACAACGCCAACCGCGCCGAAGCGGTCGAGATTCTGTCGCGCTCCGAATATGTCGGCGCCGACGCCGAAGTCATCGCCAATTCGATGACCGGCACATTCGAATATGAAAAGGGCGACAAGCGCGACGTGCCGGACTTCAACGTGTTCTACCGGTATTACGCCACCTATCCCTACTATTCCGACGCGGTCTGGTACCTGTCGCAGATGCGCCGCTGGGGACAGATTTCCGAAGCCAGATCCGATGAATGGTTCGATGAAACCGCCAGGTCGGTCTACCTGCCGGACATCTATCTCAAGGCGGCGAAAATGCTGGTCGAGGAAGGCAATGCCGACGAAGCGGACTTCCCCTGGGACACTGACGGATACCGCGCGCCGACCCCTGCCGCCGATATCATCGATGGCATCGCCTATGACGGCAGGAAGCCCAACGACTATCTCAACAGCCTGACCATCGGCCTCAAGGGTGATGAAGTCGCCGGCGGCTGATACCCGCCCGATCCCGCGCGGAGCGCCATAACAGGCGCTCCGCCCCAGGACAGTTTTCTTCAAAGGATGTCAACGATGGCAAACGCCACCGATACAGCACCAAACGATCTTCCGGGCCGCGAGAAGGTCTTTTCCGCCATCACCAGGGCCAGCGGCTGGCTCGATGCACTGGGCTTTTCCTGGCTGGTGCCGATCCTGCGCATGCTCGCCGGCGACAGCCCGCGCACCCAGCTGGGCGAACTCAAGCGCGTGCTTCTCATTCCGCTCTTGGGCATCCTCGTCTTTCTGCTGGCCTGGGGCGTTCTGGCGCCAAAGGTGCAAACCTCGCTCGGCGCGGTTCCGGGTCCGGTCGAAGTCTGGGAGCAGGCGGGCAATCTGTGGGATGACCATGTGGCCGAGCGCGAGAAGGCCTCGGAATTCTATCTCCGGCAGGACCAGCGCAACGAAAAGCTGGTGGCGGCAGGCAAACAGCCGAAATTCCGCACCTATACCGGCAAGCCGACCTATGTCGACCAGATCATCACCTCGCTGTTCACAGTCGGCCTCGGCTTTGGCATCGCCACGCTGATTGCGGTTCCGCTCGGAATCGGGTCGGGATTGTCGCGCACCTTCAACGGCGCCATCAATCCGCTGATCCAGATCTTCAAGCCGGTGTCGCCGCTGGCCTGGTTGCCGATCGTCACCATGATCGTTTCCGCGACCTACGCCACCCCGTTCGAATGGATGCCGAAATCGCTGTTGATTTCTGCGGTCACGGTGACGCTGTGCTCGATGTGGCCGACGCTGATCAACACCGCGCTTGGCGTGGCCTCGGTCGACAAGGACCTGATGAATGTCAGCCGCGTCCTGCAGCTGCCGACCTCCAGGACCATCACCCGCGTGGTGCTGCCATCGGCGCTGCCGCTGATCTTCACCGGCCTGCGGCTGTCGCTCGGCGTCGGCTGGATGGTGCTGATCGCCGCGGAAATGCTGGCGCAGAACCCCGGTCTCGGAAAATTCGTCTGGGACGAGTTCCAGAACGGCTCGTCGCAGTCGCTGGCCAAGATCATGGTCGCGGTGCTGACCATCGGCATCATCGGCTTCATGCTCGACCGGCTGATGTTCGCGCTGCAGCGCGCCTTCACCTTCTCGGCCAACCGCTAGGGGGATGGGATGACTATTCTCGAAATATCAGGCCTGTCGAAGTCCTATGGCGAAGGCGCTGACCGAACAGAAGTGCTCAGCAACATCAACCTCAAGGTGGCGGACGGCGAATTCATCGCCATTGTCGGCTTCTCCGGATCCGGCAAGACCACTTTGATCTCGCTGCTGGCCGGCCTGATCAAGCCGGATCTGGGCGGGGTGATCTTCAGGGGCCACGAGGTCGACAGCCCGGGGCCGGAGCGCGGAGTGGTGTTCCAGTCCTACTCGCTGATGCCGTGGATGACGGTTGCGGGCAATGTGAGTCTCGCGGTCGACAGCGTGTTCAGGAAAAAATCCCGCGCTGAGCGGGCGGCAATCGTCGACAAATACATCGACATGGTTGGACTCAGCCATGCCCGCGACCGCAAGCCGGCGGAACTGTCCGGCGGCATGCGCCAGCGGGTGGCCGTCGCCAGGGCGCTGGTCATGCAGCCAGAAGTGCTGCTGCTGGATGAACCGCTGTCGGCGCTCGACGCGCTGACCCGCGCCAAATTGCAGGACGAGCTGGCCGACATATGTCAGAAAGAGAAGAAGACCATCGTTCTGATCACCAATGATGTCGACGAGGCCATTCTTCTGGCCGACCGGATCATTCCGCTCAAGCCGGGCCCGAACGCCACGCTCGGCCCTGATTTCCGCGTCGATATCGCCCGGCCGCGCAACCGCGCCGGAATGAACTCGGACGAGGATTTCATCCGGCTTCGCGGCGAGATCACCAGCTATCTGATGGAGGTGGGCGCCGAGCGAGACTCCGAAGCCGAACGCACCATCGTGCTGCCCAACATCGTGCCGATTTCGCTCGGCAGGGACCGGCTCCCCAAGGCCTATGTCGCGGCGTCAACCGCGCTCAGGGCCGACAGTTTCCTGGAGTTCAGCCAACTCAAGAAGGTCTATCCGACGCCCAAGGGCCCGCTGACGGTGGTCGATGGCTTCGACTTGAAGATGAAGAAGGGCGAGTTCACCACGCTCATCGGTCATTCCGGCTGCGGCAAGTCCACGGTGCTGTCGATGGTCGCCGGGCTCAATCCGATCACCGAAGGCGCGATCATCCTCGATGGCCGCCATATTACCCAGGCCGGGCCTGATCGCGCCGTGGTGTTTCAGGCGCCCTCGCTGATGCCATGGCTGACGGCTTACGAGAATGTGGCGCTGGGCGTCGATCGCGTCTACCCGAACGCAACCAGGGCTGAACGCAACGATGTGGTCGAGTACTACCTGCAGCGCGTCGGCCTTCTCGACGCGATGCACCGCCCGGCGCTGGATCTGTCCAATGGCATGAAGCAGCGGGTCGGCATCGCCCGGGCGTTTGCGCTTTCGCCCAAGCTGCTGCTGCTCGACGAGCCATTCGGCATGCTCGACAGCCTGACCCGCTGGGAGTTGCAGGACGTGCTGATGGACGTCTGGAAGCGCACCCAGGTGACCGCCGTCTGCGTCACCCATGACGTCGACGAGGCGATCCTTCTGGCGGACCGGGTTGTGATGATGTCGAACGGCCCCAATGCCCGGATCGGCAACATCATGGCGGTCGACCTGCCACGCCCGCGTTCGCGCAAGGCGCTGCTCAATCACCCGGATTACTACGCCTACCGGGAGGAGCTGCTCGAATTCCTGGAAGCCTATGAGGGCGGTGCGAACCCGTCCCAGACCCAGTTGAAATCCATTTCCCAGAAACGCGCTCAAAGGCTTTCCCGCCAGAAGGCCACCTTTGAAGCGGCAGAGTAGGAAGGACTATCGCCATGACCCCAGACCAGATCCAGCTTGTTCAGTCTTCGTTTTCAAGGTCGCCCCAATCGCCGATGAGGCTGCGGCCATCTTCTATACCCGCCTGTTCGAAATCGCGCCCGAAGTGAAGCCGATGTTCAAGTCAGACATCAATCAACAGGGCCGAAAACTGATGACCACGCTCGGGGTGGTGGTGAAGGGTCTGAGCAATCTGGAGGCCATTGTTCCGGCGGCGCAGTCGCTGGCGATCAAGCATGTCGACTACGGCGTCGGGCCTGATCATTACCCGCCGGTCGGGGCAGCTCTGCTCTGGACCCTTGAAACGGGCCTCGGACCGGATTTCACCGAAGACACGAAGGCTGCCTGGGTGGAGGCCTACACGGCGCTCTCCGGCGTCATGATCGCGGCGGCCTATGACGCGGACAGCAGCGGAGCAATCTCATGATTGACAGACAAAAGCTCGTCGTCATCGGCAATGGCATGGCGCCGGGACGGATGCTTGAGCACCTGTTCGAAGCGGCGCCGGATGCCTTTGAGGTGACCATTTTCAACGCCGAACCCCGCGTCAATTATGACCGCATCATGCTGTCGCCGGTGCTGTCGGGCGAAAAGAGCTTTGAAGACATCATCATCCATGGCGATGGCTGGTACATCGAACACGGTGTGATGCTCTACAAGGGCCACAAGGTGGTCGAGATCGACCGTCAGGCAAAAACGGTCAGGTCGGAGCATGGCGAAGTGGCCAGCTACGACAAGCTGGTCATCGCCACCGGCTCGGCGCCGTTCATCATTCCGGTTCCCGGCCACAATCTGCCCGGCGTACTGACCTACCGCGATCTCGACGATGTCGATGCGATGCTGCTCGCGGCGCAATCGCGCGGCAAGGCCGTCGTCATCGGCGGCGGGCTGCTGGGTCTCGAGGCCGCCGCTGGCCTCAAGGAACGGGGCATGGATGTCACGGTGATCCATCTGATGCCGTCGCTGATGGAGCGTCAGCTCGATCCCGCCGCCGGCTACCTGCTCAAGCGCGAGCTTGAAAGCCGCGGCATCAAGGTCATCACCAAGGCCAGCACCAAGAGGATCCTTGGCGAGGCCCGTGTTGAAGGCATCGAGCTTGAGGACGGTACGATCATTCCGGCGACGCTGGTGGTGATGGCCGTCGGTATCCGGCCGAGCGCCGCGCTCGCCAAGGAGGCGGGGCTTTCCGTCAATCGCGGCATCGTCGTCACCGACAGCATGCAGACCAGCGATCCCGACATTTTCGCTGTCGGCGAATGCGTCGAGATCAATGGCAATGTCTACGGTCTGGTGGCGCCGCTCTATCAGATGGCGGAGGTCGCTGCCTCCCATCTCAGGGGCGATACCGGTAAGCGCTTCGTCGAAACCTCGACGGCGACCAAGCTCAAGGTCACCGGCATCAATCTCTATTCCGCCGGCGATTTTGCCGAGGCCGAGGATCGCCAGGAGATCGTGCTGCGCGATGCCACGGCCGGCGTCTACAAGCGGCTCGTTCTCAAGGACAACAGGATCCTCGGCGTGGTGCTCTATGGCGAAACCGCCGATGGCGCCTGGTTCTTCGATCATCTGAAAAAGCAGACCGACATCTCGGAGATGCGCGAGACCCTGATTTTTGGCCAGGCCTATCAGGGAGGGTCCCGCCTGGACCCTTTGGCGGCCGTTGCAGCCTTGCCGGATGATGCGGAAATCTGCGGCTGCAACGGCGTATGCAAGGGAAAGATTACCCAGGCCATCACCTCCAAGGGATTGAAGGGGCTCGACGATGTCCGCGCCCACACCAAGGCGTCGGCCTCCTGCGGAACCTGCACCGGCCTGGTCGAGCAATTGCTGGTCCTGACGCTTGGCGACGCCTACAACCCGGCGGCCGTGACGCCGATGTGCGGCTGCACCGGGCTGGGCCATGACGACGTGCGCCGCCTGATCAAGGCAAAGGAGCTCAAGACCATCCCGGCAGTCATGCAGGAACTGGAATGGAAGACCTCCTGCGGCTGCGCCAAATGCCGTCCGGCGCTCAACTATTATCTGGTCTGCGACTGGCCGGATGAATATGCCGACGACTACCAGTCGCGCTTCATCAACGAGCGCGTCCACGCCAACATCCAGAAGGACGGCACCTATTCGGTGGTGCCGCGGATGTGGGGCGGCATGACCTCGTCAAAAGAGTTGCGCGCCATCGCCGATGTCGTCGACAAGTTCAACATTCCGGCGGTCAAATGCACCGGCGGCCAGCGCATCGACATGCTCGGCATCAGGAAGGAGGATCTGCCCGCGGTCTGGGCCGATCTCGGCAAGGCGGGCTTCGTCTCCGGCCAGGCCTACGCCAAGGGCTTGCGGACAGTCAAAACCTGCGTTGGCACCGACTGGTGCCGCTTCGGCACGCAGGATTCGACCGGTCTCGGCATCAAGCTTGAGAAATTCATGTGGGGCTCATGGACGCCGGCGAAGCTGAAAATGGCGGTCTCCGGCTGTCCGCGCAATTGCGCGGAAGCCACCTGCAAGGACATCGGCGTGGTCTGTGTCGACAGTGGCTATGACATCCATTTCGCCGGCGCCGCTGGTCTCGACATCAAGGGCACCGAGGTGCTCGGTCATGTGAAGACCGAGGACGAGGTGATGGAACATGTCGTGGCGCTGGCGCAGATGTACCGCGAGCAGGGCCGCTATCTCGAGCGCATCTACAAATGGGCCAATCGCATCGGCCTCGACGAGATCCGTCGCCAGATCATGGACGAGCCGGACAAGCGCAAGGCCTATTACGACCGCTTCATCTTCAGCCAGAAATTTGCCCAGGTCGATCCCTGGTCAGAGCGCGTGTCGGGCAAGGACAAGCATGAGTTCAACCCGATGGCGACGCTCACCATGGAGGCGGCGGAATGAACGCGATGACGCAAACATGGGTCAAGGTCGGCAGGATCGGCGATATTCCGCGGCGCGGCGCGCGCTGCGTCAAGAACGGCGACATGAGCATCGCCATCTTCCGCACCGCCGACGACCGGGTGTTCGCGCTTGAAGACAAATGCCCGCACAGGAACGGACCCCTAAGCCAGGGCATCGTGCATGACGGCTGCGTCACCTGTCCCTTGCACAATTGGGTGATCAGTCTCGAAACCGGAGCGGCCCAGGGAGCGGACGAGGGACAGACGCTGTCGATCCCGGTCAGGCTCGAAGGCGACGAAATCATGCTTGGCATTGGCGGCCTGGCATGAGTGACAGTCCGGCCCCGACTGTCAAGACAACATGTCCCTATTGCGGGGTGGGCTGTGGCGTTCTGGCGACCCTGGAGGAGGGCGGCGCCGTGACCATCAAGGGCGACCCGGACCACCCCGCAAACTATGGCCGCCTGTGCTCCAAGGGGTCGGCGCTCGGCGAGACAACCGATCTCGACGGCCGTCTGCTGTATCCGGAAATTGTGGGCGCGCGCGCCACCTGGGATGACGCGCTGGATCTGGTGGCGTCAAAATTCGCTGAGGCGATCGCCGAACACGGACCCGACAGCGTCGCCTTCTATGTCTCGGGCCAGCTGCTGACCGAGGATTATTACGTCGCCAACAAGCTGATGAAAGGCTTCATCGGCTCGGCCAACATCGACACCAATTCGCGGCTCTGCATGGCGTCGTCGGTGGCCGGCCACCGCCGCGCTTTTGGCTCGGACACTGTGCCCGGAAACTATCAGGATCTGGAACTCGCCGATCTCATCGTGTTCACCGGCTCCAATCTCGCCTGGTGCCACCCGGTTCTCTACCAGCGCATTGCTGCGGCAAAGGCCGCGCGTCCGGAGATGCGGATCGTCCTGATCGACCCGCGCCGCACCATGACCGCCGACATTGCCGATCTGCATTTAGCGATTGCGCCCGATGGCGATGTCAGCCTGTTTCTCGGGCTGCTGGCCCATCTGGCGAACAACGGCTTTGTCGACGCGGCCTATGTCGGCGCATTCACCAGCGGGATCGATCAGGCAGTGGAAATCGCCCGCGCGCCGAGCCTGGCAGAGTTGATGGCGCAGACCGGGTTGGCCGTGGCTGAGCTAGAGGCGTTTTTCGCCCTGTGGGCGGCAAGCGAAAAAGTGGTGACGGTCTACAGCCAGGGCGTCAATCAGTCGTCGAGCGGCACCGACAAGGTCAACGCCATCATCAATTGCCATCTGGCCACCGGCCGCATCGGCAGGCCCGGCATGGGGCCGTTTTCGGTGACCGGCCAGCCCAACGCGATGGGCGGCCGCGAAGTCGGCGGCCTCGCCAACATGCTGGCGGCCCACATGGAAATTGAAAACCCGGAGCACCGTGATCGGGTGCAGCGGTTCTGGAACTCGCCGGTCATCGCAAACCGGCCCGGTCTCAAGGCGGTCGACATGTTCGAGGCGGTGGGCCAAGGCCGGATCAAGGCGCTCTGGATCATGGCCACCAATCCGGTCGATTCGATGCCCGACGCCGGCGCGGTCGAGGCGGCGCTCAAGGCCTGCCCCTTCGTCGTGGTGTCCGACATCATGGCCGAGACCGACACGATAAGGCATGCGCATGTGAAATTGCCGTCGCTCGGATGGGGCGAAAAGGATGGCACGGTGACCAATTCCGAGCGCCGCATCTCCCGGCAGCGGGCATTCCTGCCGCCGCCGGGCGAGGCACGGGCGGATTGGTGGCAGATGTCGGAAATCGGCCGCCGCATGGGCCACGCCGAGGCCTTTGAATACGAGGGTCCGGCATCGATCCTGCGCGAATATGCCGCCCAGACCGGCTTTGAAAACAACGGCGCCCGCGATCTCGATATCGGTGCCTTCGCCGATATCGATGATGCTGCCTATGATGATCTGGCCCCGTTCCAATGGCCAAAGCCCGTCAATGATATCTCGCTGTCGCCCGGCATCCGCTTCTTCGCCAATGGCGGCTTTTTCACCGGGGACGGGTTGGCGCGGTTTGTGCCGGTGGCGCCGCCCGCCCGCGTCACGGTGGACGAGCGCCGGCGCTTCACGCTCAACACCGGCCGCATCCGCGATCACTGGCACACGATGACCCGGACCGCCAAGAGCGCCCGCCTGTCCGCCCATATCGCCGAACCCTTCGCCGAAATCCACCCTGACGATGCTTCCGCCCTGGGCATTGGACCCGCGGATCTGGTGCGGGTGAGCAGCGAGGGATGCGGGATTGTCGTGCGCGCGCTGCTGACCGCGCGCCAGCAGCCGGGCAGCATCTTCGTACCGATGCACTGGACCGATCAATGGGCGTCGAGCGCCCGGGTCGACCGGCTGGTCGCTCCGGCCGTCGATCCGGTCTCCGGCCAGCCAGCGCTGAAGACGAGCCGTGTGGGGCTGACAAGATTTGAAGCCAGTCAGTACGGCTTTATCGTCAGCCGCGACAGGCCCGCGCTCGATTCCGAGGCCTATTGGGCGATGGCCAGAACCGATGGCGGCTGGCGCGCCGAATTTGCGCTGTCGGAGCCGTTTGAGGATGTCCCGGCTTTCATCTGCGCGATGCTGGCGATTGACGCGGCGACGCCGCTTCTGTCATTCGCCGATCCCACCAGCGGGGTTGTCCGCTACGCCGCCTTCGACGGCCGCCAACTGCTGGGCGCCATCTATCTTGCCAATGCGCCTGTGAGCGTGTCGCGCAGCTGGGCCGCGGATCAATTGCAGCAGGATTTCGCCAGCCTGCCGGCGCGCTGGCGCATCGTCGCCGGCCGGCCGGCCAATGACATGCCCGACAAGGGCGCCATTGTCTGCGCCTGCATGAACGTCGGCGTCAACGACATCATCGACGCCGTCCGCGCAGGTTGCCGCAGCGTCGGCGCGGTCGGCCAGGCCACCAGCGCCGGCACCAATTGCGGTTCCTGCAAATCGGAAATCAAGGTGATACTCGATGACCATCAGATCCTTGCCGCTGAATGAATCGCAGGGCGCGGGCGCGCCGCGCATGGGACCGCTGGCGACATTGCCGGTGTTCTACAGGCTTGAGGGCCGGAAGGTTCTGGTCGCCGGTGGCTCGGAGGCGGCGGCCTGGAAAGCCGAATTGCTGGCCGCGGCCGGCGCTGAAGTCCATGTCCATGCCGAAACGCTGGATCCGGTGTTTTTGAGCCTGATCGAAGCGCCCGCCGTTTCAGGGACTTATCTGTGGCGGCAACGGCCCTGGTCAGAAGAGAGCTTTACCGGCATGCAGATGGCGATCTGCGACGCGGAGACGGAGCTCGAAGCAAGAGCCTTTTATAACACCGCCCGCGCCGCCGGCGTCGCCGTCAATGTGATCGACAAGCCGAATTTTTGCGAGTTTCAGTTCGGTTCGATCGTCAACCGCTCGCCCGCCATCATCGCCATTTCCACCGACGGCGCTGCCCCCATTCTCGGCCAGGCCATCCGCCGCCGCATCGAGACCCTGATCCCGCCGTCGCTGGCCGCCTGGGCGCGTCTGGCGCAAACCATTCGCGCCAAGGTCCATCATCGGCTGTCCCCCGGACCGGCGCGCCGGGCGTTCTGGGAAGCCTTTGTCGACAAGGCCTTTGGCGGTGCACCAGAAGGCAACGCCGCGGAGGCGCTGATCAGTCATGCCGGCAGGGTCGCTGGCACACCGGCAAAGGGCAGGGTGACGCTGGTCGGCGCCGGTCCCGGAGACG
>LADQ01000160.1 GCA_000961635.1 Hoeflea sp. BRH_c9
CCGAGGACGGGCTGACAACGGTCGAATACGCCTATCTCGCCGAGGAAATGGGCAAGGCGCATCTGGGCGCCGAGACATTCAACTGCTCGGCGCCCGACACCGGCAACATGGAAGTGCTCGACCGCTACGGCACCGCCGCCCACAAGAAACAATGGCTCGAACCGCTGCTCGAGGGTGAAATCCGCTCCGCCTATCTGATGACGGAGCCGGATGTCGCCTCGTCCGACGCCACCAATGTAGCGATGTCCTGCGTTCGCGACGGCGATCATTACGTGCTCAATGGCGACAAATGGTGGGCCTCGGGCGCCGGCGATCCGCGCTGCAAGATCTATATCGTCATGGTCCGGACCGGCGATGAAGACACGCCCAAGCACGCGCGCCATTCGATGATCCTGGTTCCGGCCGACACCGCCGGAATCGAAAAACTACGGCCGATGCAGGTTTACGGCCAGGACGACGCGCCGCACGGGCATTATCATCTGCGGTTCAGCGACGTGCGCACGCCCGCCAGCAATCTGCTGGTTGGCGAAGGCAAGGGTTTCGAGATCTCCCAGGGCCGGCTTGGTCCGGGCCGGATCCACCATTGCATGCGCGCCATCGGCCAAGCGGAAATGGCGCTTGAACTGATGTGCAAGCGCGCGCTCGACCGTCAGGCCTTCGGCAAGAAGCTGGCCCAGCTCGGCGCCAATTACGACATCATCGCCGAATGCCGGATGGAGATCGAAATGGCGCGGCTCTTGTGCCTGAAGGCGGCCTGGATGATGGATCTGGGCAATGCCCGCGCCGCCGCCCCCTGGATCAGCCAGATCAAGGTTGTCGCCCCCCGGGTGGCGCTGAAGGTGACCGATGAAGCGGTGCAGATGTTTGGCGGCCAGGGCATTTCCCAGGATACGCCGCTGGCGCGGATGTGGACGCATCTGCGCACGCTGCGGCTGGCCGACGGCCCGGATGCGGTGCATCGCCGCCAGGTGGCGCGCGCCGAGCTCAAGCGCTACACCCAGGAAAAGGTCTGACCTGATATGAAAGCGATTGTCTGTCCTTCCTACGGTCCGGTCTCCAATCTCGAATACTGCGAGCTGCCCGATCCCCGCCCCGGCCCCGACGAGGTGGTGATCCGGTCGCAAGCCATTGGCGTCAACTATCCCGACGGACTGCTGGTGCAGGGTCTCTACCAGATGAAGCCGGAGACGCCGTTCGTGCCGGGCATGGAAGCGGCCGGCGTGGTTGAGGCGGTGGGCGACAATGTCATCCACGTCAAGCCGGGCGACCGCGCCGTGGCCTTGCTCGATTTCGGCGGCTATGCCGAAAAAGTGCTGGCGCCGGAATCGCGTGTGTTCACCCTGCCGGACTCCATGGATTTTGACGATGCCTGCGCGCTGATGTGTGCCTGGGGCACGGCGCATCATGCGCTCAAGCAGCGCGCCCATCTCAAGCCCGGCGAGACCCTGCTGGTGCTGGGCGGCGCCGGATCGACCGGGCTTGCGGCCATTTCCATCGGCAAGGCCATCGGCGCCCATGTCATCGCCGTTGCCTCCACCCCCGAGAAGCAGACTGCCTGCGTGGAAGCCGGCGCCGATGTGGCGCTGCCCTATGAAGGCCTGCGCGAGACGCTGAAGCAGGAGCATGGCCGTGGCGTCGATGTCGTCTTTGATCCGGTCGGAGGTGCTGCCTTCGATACCGCCGCCCGCGCCATGGCCCGCAACGGCAGGCTGCTGGTGGTGGGCTTTGCCTCCGGAGACATCCCCAAGCTTGCCGCCAATCTGGTGCTGCTCAAGGAGTTTTCGCTGATCGGCGTGTTCTGGGGCTCCTTCATCGACAAGGAGCCGGCAGCCTACGCCGCCAACAACCGCGAATTGTTCGCCTGGCATTCCACCGGCCTGATCAAGCCGCGCATCGATCAGCGCTGCCCGTTGCAGCAAGCCGCACCGGCGCTGCAGCGCATTCTCGACCGCGGCGCCATCGGCAAGACCATTCTGGTGCCTTAAGGATATGACATGACCCTGCCCTTGAGCATGAAGGCCCTGATCCTCAAGCAAGACGGTTTTGCCGAAAGCCGCGACGGCGCAGCCATCGAGACGCTCGAGCCCTATCTCGACTATGGCTCGATGCCGGTCCCGACACCCGGCAACGGTCAGGTGCTGGTCAAGGTGCGGATGGCCTCGGTCAATCCGTCCGATCTCTTTTTCATCAAGGGCGAATACGGCCAGAAGCGGGTCAAGGGCGCCGCCGCCGGGTTTGAGGGTGTGGGCGACGTGGTCGGCGGCCAGGGACTTTATGCGCGCTGGCTCAAGGGCAAGCGGGTGGCCTTTGTCGGCGGCGTCACCGGCTCGGGCGCCTGGGCCGAGTATATCGCCGTCTCCGCCGCCACCTGCGTGGTGGTGAAACCGGCGATGCGCGACGAAGATGCGGCGGGCCACGTGGTCAATCCGGTCACCGCCTGGACCATGTTCGACATCGTCAAGAAATCCGGCTCCAAGAGCTTTGTCTTCACCGCCGCCTTCAGCCAGCTCGGCAAGCTGATGGCGGGGCTGGCGCGCGACAATGGTTTTGCGATGATCGCCATCATCCGCAAACCGAGCCAGGCCGCCCATCTCACCGAACTTGGCGCCAGCCATGTGCTGGTCCAATCGGACCCGGACTTCGAGGCCAGGTTCGCGGCGCTGTGCAAGGCGGAGAAGCCGCGGGTGCTGCTCGATGCGGTCGCCAATCAGCTCTCGGCCGACATCTTCATGGCCATGCCCGCCCGCGCCCGCTGGATCATCTATGGCCGGCTCGGCGCCGACGCGCCGGCGATCAGCGAGCCGGGCCAGTTCATCTTCATGGACAAGAAGATCGAGGGCTACTGGCTGGCCAAATGGTTCAAGCAGGCCTCGATGCTGGAGAAACTCATGACGCTCAGGGCGGTGCAGAACCGGTTCATCTCCGGGGCCTGGAAGACCGAAGTGGTGGCGACGGTGAGACTGGCCGACGCCATGGAAGAGCTGCCGAAGGCGCTCAGGCTCGGCGACGGCAAGGTGATGATCGCGCCATGGCGGGCTGAATGAAACTTTCCTTCCGGTTTGGCCGTCCTATCTCAAACACAGATGGAGGCCGATCATGACCAACTTGTTTCCCGCCGTTGCAATCCGTTGGGCACTCACCGCACTGCTCGCGGCCCTGCTGCTGACGCTCTCGCCGGCCCGCGCTGATGACGCCGCCGTCGGACGCAGCGTCATCGAGAGCCAGATCAATGCGTTCCTGAATGACGACATGGCGGCGGCCTATTCCTTCGCCGCGCCCTCGATCAAGCGGATCTATCCCGACCAGGACCGCTTCTTCGACATGGTCCGGCGCGGCTATCAGCCGGTCTACCGGCCCGGCAATTTCGCCTTTGGCCGCTCCAAACTCGCGCCCGATGGCGCAGGGCTGGTGCAGGAAGTGCTGATCGAGGGCCCCGACGGGCAGGACTGGACCGCGCTCTATTCACTCGAACGCCAGCCCGACGGCAGCTTCAAGATCAACGGCGTGCAGATGATCAAGGCCGCGGCCCCGCAGACCTGACCGCTTCGCGGCCCGCCCCGATCCACCGTGAAACGTCGGGCATGGAACGATGCGCCGGGTTCCGCGTTGACGCCGCTTGCATCCCCATTTGCCATCCGGCGGGGTTCCACCCTATGCTGGGTGCAACCGGCGCGCGGAGACATCCCTTTGCGCCCGAACGCAAGTGACGAGAGCATGAGAACGGAGAATTGCCGTGAGTGTCGCCTTCACCAAGGAAGAAAGTTCCGAAACAGCCGCCGAGACGCTGTTGCCCGACCGGCCGATATCCGAGCATCCCAATCTGGTGACGCTTGCCGGCCTCAAGCAGCTGCAGGCGGAGCTTGACGCCGCGCGCGCGGCCTATGACGCGGCCAATGCGATCGAGGATGTTAACGAGCGCCGCCGCCAGCAGGCCGCCCCGATGCGCGACGCCCGCTATTTCACCGAACGCGTCCGCTCGGCCCAGGTGCTGCCTGATCCGGAGACCCATGACACGGTCGCCTTCGGCTCCACCGTGACCTATGCCCGCGACGACAATCCGCCGCAGACTTACCGCATTGTCGGCGAGGACGAGGCCGACCCCAAGACCGGTACCATCTCGTTTGCCTCGCCGGTGGCGCGCGCGCTGATGGGCAAGACAGTGGGCGATGTGGTCGAGGTTAATGAGCAGGAACTGGAGATCATCTCGATCGCGTAGCAAGGTTGGGGCACGCCCAAGCGCTGCCGCGCGAAAAAATTCGCCGGGATGTGAGGGGCAGTTCCGGAGGGCCGCACGCGGGCATTGCCTTACGGAAGTGGGTGGTTGTGTGCATGTCAGACACATGCACGAGGGTGACGCAGCTCGCGCGCGGCCCGAAACTCGCCGGATGATGTCCGCATCCGACAGGCGGCGCCTGGCGATCCGTCGCGGCCCGGACAAGGGGCCCGCGAAAAACTGCCTTGAACCGCTGTCCGGCACGAATCCCATGACCGTCGGGGTCCTGAAATCCGCCACAGGCCCGGTCCGCTGTCCAATCCGCCCCTCCGCCCTCTAGCCGCGCATCCATTTGAACGCGACTGGCATCAAGGCGGCTGCGGATTGCGAGGTCGTCCCGGTGGCTGGCTTGGCCCGATCCGCCCGAAAGGGTGATCAGGCTGCCAGCGGAGCCACGGTCGTTTCCGCCTCCCCCTGGTTCTCGCCGCACGTTACGGCAAGCCCCAGGAGGCCTTCCTCCCGCCTGGACCGATACGCTTTCGGCCATCCGGCAGCGGGAGCACGGGGATTATGGCATGGGGGCGCAGGGTGGGGATAAAACGGCGGTGAATTTGGAGTAATGCATTGAAATTGTTATGTCTCCCCTGGAGATTGATCCCCACCTCGTCCTCCTCGGGCCTGTCCCGAGGATCTGCTGGCCCCTCGGGTTTTCCACCGGTCCGGTCGTTCCGGGGCGCCGTCTTCCAGATCCTCGGCACGACGGCCGAGGATCTGGAAGACGGCGGGGTCGAGGATGACGACGGTGGGGACGGTGGTTGACGAAACATGGGTGGCGACGTTCGCACTTTTGCCTTTGCTGGGCGAGAAAGAAAAAAATCATGTTCTCAATGCTCCCCCTCGCGCGGGATCAGTTTGAGCGTGCCTTCTCCGGTCAGGGTGTAGGCGTAGTAGAACCATTTGCTTTTGGGGTCCTGGGTTTCCTTCTTGAAGGCGGTGATCAGCATTTCGCCATTGGTCTTGACATAGATGGCGCCGTCGACGGCGACGCTGGGCAGGGCAAGTTCTCCGAATTTCTTCAACAGCGCTTTCAGCTTCTTGCTGCGCTCAGCCTCAAAATTCGCGGCCGCGTGGGCGGCGGCGTCGCACTTGGCCAGTTCCTCGATTTCCTTGGTCAATTTTCCAACCAGTTCGCGATGGTCGATGTCGCGCGTTGACCGCTGCAGTTCCGTCGATAAAAGCACCGGCGAGTCACCCAGGCCCAATTTGCCGAGCCGGCCCAGGAGATCGGGCCGGGGATGGACATAGTTGGCGTCCTGGTCGCCCGAGGAAATGACGAAGGCCGCGGGCCTCACCGCCCGGATGAATTCGTCGGTGACATCGGACGAGCCATGATGGCAGCTTTTCATCACGTCGGAACTCAGCCGCTGCGTGGCCGCTTCTACCATGGCGTCGCGCTCCGCCTTGCTGCTCGGCCATTCCGCCAGCCCGGCATATTGCTGCAGCAGGAACATTTCGGCGGGCCGGTTCAGGTCGCCGCCGAAGAAGACGCTGAAATGCCCGAACTGCAGCCGCAGCAGCACGGAATGGCCGTTCTTGGTCTTGCCCAGATCCTTGTCAAACACCCGCAAGGATGGATTATCAGGTCCGAACGGATATTCGACCCAGGGGCCCAGCACCTCGATCGTGTAGGGCCGCCGGCTGGACGGCGCAAATTCAGGCAGCCAGGTGCGGCCATCCTCCTTGGCGCCGAGATTGACCCCGAGCATCCGGAATTCGCCGACATTGTTCTTGGCGATGCCCTTGCCGATCACGCTCGCATAGCGGTTCTTGCGGTTCTCGGACGGAGCGAACAGGGATCGCATGGTGGCGTCGTCCGGCACGATTTTTTGAAGGTAGTCCGTGACGCCACCAGGCCCGCTGCGCGTGCCGCCCAGGCGCGAGAGACCCTTGTCGCTGTTCAGCTCGACAATGCCGTTGTGATAGAGCCGCTTGAAGGTGATCTTTTCGGTCGAAAGGATCCGGCCAAATCCGTTGTAGTGGTCGGAATCCGGGTGACTCAGGATCGCCGCGTGAAAGTTGAAACCCTCGCGATAGGCCTTGAAGCGGCCATCGAGGAATTTGCGCATGTGGTCTTCTTTTCCGGCATCGATGACGAGAATGCGCTCTTCGCCGGCCTCCGCCGGCTCGCCCTCGGCTGTTTCCCGTTCCGGGCTGATCAGCACCGCGCCATCGCCAATGCCGACATCGACGAAGATGATTTCAAGGGGCCGTGCGCTGGATGTGAACTCGCGCTTGATCTTGAGCAGTTGCCGCTTGGCGGGGTCGGGATCACCCCAGGCCCATCTCACCCAGACCCATTTCGAATTGTTCTTCAGGCCCTTTGGCTGCAGGTCGGCGTCATCGGCCAGGCTCAGCCAGTCTCCCCACAACACCTGGCGAAACTTTTTGCCCGACATGTCATAGAGAAAGGCATTCTCGTAAGGCTTGTCTTTCAAAAGACCGACAAAAACATGCGCCATCACACCCCTCCGCGAAAAGCATCGCGGCCTCCAGTGAATTTTTATACTCTATTATGAAAATATCACACCTGAGAGAACGATGCGATATACTTGGGGTGCATTGGATATTTTTTCCCGGCCGATGCCGAACATCGCCCTGCCCCTCTGATCGCCGAAAGCCGTGCCGCGGCGTGTCCCTGTCGCCGAAATCGCCTCTCCAGAGCTCCTCCCCGACAAACCATTTTCCCTCCCCTCCGAATCCGCTATGACGTTTCGAGGCGGCCACGCGCCGCGAGTGATCACTTCAAGGAAATGTCGACCATGAGCTTCCGGCTTGCAATCCTGGCAGTTACCGCCCTCACGCTGACGGCCTGCACCACCGCGGCGGTGCCGTCAAATCCGTTGCAGGCGCGCTGGAACGGCAAGGGCGCGGATGTTTTCTTTGCGGCCTATGGGCCTCCGGTGTCCGACCAGGCGGTGTCCGGCGGCGCGACGCTTTACAGCTGGCGCGGCGGTTTTGTGGGCGGCAAGTCCTGCACCGTGGAACTGACGGTGAGCAAGGCCTACAAGATCACCTCCATCCGCGCCATCTCCGACCGCGTCGATCCGAAGGGCGGCCCGACCCATTGCGAGAAGGTGCTCGACGCCGCCTGAGGCGGGCGCACTGGCGGAAATGCTTGATGCCGTTCGATGGCGATTGGAGATGGCTCTCCGACCCCGACTTGCCGGACTTGATCCGGCATCCAGTCAGCCCAAGTCCTTGGACTGAAAGACCTATTTGACCCCGCGGACGCGGGGTCGCTGGATCCCGGCTCGGGGGCCGGGATGCCGGAGGCTGGGGAGGCGTTGCTCAGGATCTTGCAACAATGCGGGGGTGGCATTCCTGAAAATCGGTTGCCCTTCGGCGCCCTACCCCAATGCCGCGATATCTCCCCTCGCCCACATCTCCGTCGTCTCGGCTGAAAACTCCGTAAACCGCTGCGCTTCGATTGCGCCGCGGATGCCGGACATCAGGTCCTGGTAGTAGCTGAGATTGTTCCAGGTGATCAGCATCATGCCCAGAATCTCGTTGGAGCGGACCAAATGGTGCAGGTAGGCGCGGGAATAGTCGCGCGCGGCCGGGCAAGTGCTTTGCTCATCGAGCGGGCGGTGGTCCTCGGCGTGGCGGGCGTTCTTGAGGTTGATCTTGCCGTGGCGGGTAAAGGCCAGGCCGTGGCGGCCGGCGCGGGTCGGCATGACGCAGTCGAACATGTCGATGCCGCGGCCCACCGATTTCAAAATGTCGTCAGGGGTGCCGACGCCCATCAGATAGCGCGGTTTTTGGGCCGGGAGAGCCGGACAGGTGACGTCGAGCATGTCGAGCATGACATTCTGCGGCTCGCCCACGGCAAGGCCGCCGACCGCATAGCCCTTGAGATCGAGCGCCGCCAAGGCTTGTGCCGAGCGCTCCCTTAGCAGGGGAGTA
Source organism: Hoeflea sp. BRH_c9 (assembly GCA_000961635.1). Classification (GTDB taxonomy): domain Bacteria; phylum Pseudomonadota; class Alphaproteobacteria; order Rhizobiales; family Rhizobiaceae; genus Hoeflea. The sequence goes on from LADQ01000160.1 coordinate 8,177, forward strand.
TCGCCGCCCTGGACGATGCCGAACATGGCTTTTCCGGGCTGGTCGCCGAAGGCCACGCGGCACCGTTCGGCCCAGCGCAGCGACATGTCCATGGCGCGCTCGATTTCGGTCTCGCTGGCGGGCAGCCGCACGCATTCATCGAGCTGCATCTGGATGTCGGAGCCGAGCAGGCCCTGGATCTCGATCGAGCGCTCGGGGCTCATCTCGTGGCGCGAACCGTCGATATGGGACTGGAAGGTGACGCCCTGCTCATCGATCTTGCGCAAGGCCGACAGCGACATCACCTGAAACCCGCCGGAATCAGTCAGAATCGGATGCGGCCAGCGGGCGAACTGGTGCAGGCCGCCAAGCCGGGCGACGCGCTCGGCGCCGGGGCGCAGCATCAAATGATAGGTATTGCCGAGGATGATGTCGGCGCCTGTCTCGCGGACCTGGTCCATATACATGGCCTTGACCGTGCCGCCGGTGCCCACCGGCATGAAGGCCGGCGTGCGGATCACGCCGCGCGGCATCGAAATCTCGCCGCGGCGCGCCTTGCCGTCGGTGGCGAGAAGCTTGAACTGGAAGGTGTCGGTCGCGGGGGTCTCGGGGGTCACTTCGTGCTCCGGAACAACAGGCTGGCGTCGCCATAGGAATAGAATCGGTAGTTCTGGTCGATGGCGTGGCGGTAGGCGGCGCGCATGGTCTCGAAGCCCGAGAAGGCCGAGACCAGCATGAACAGGGTCGAGCGCGGCAGGTGAAAATTGGTCATCAGAATGTCGACGGCGCGAAAGGCGTAGCCCGGGGTGATGAAGATGTCGGTGGGCCCGGACCAGGGCCTGATCGTACCATCTTCGTGCGCGGCGCTTTCGAGAAGCCGCAGCGAGGTGGTGCCGACCGAGACGATGCGGCCGCCGCGGGCATGGACTTCGTTGAGTGCGTTCGCGGTTTCCGCGCTGACATGGCCGATTTCGGAATGCATCAGATGGTCGGTGGTGTCGTCGGCCTTGACCGGCAGGAAAGTGCCGGCGCCGACATGCAGGGTGACGAAATGGCGCGAGACGCCGCGCGCGTCGAGCCGGGCGAACAAGTCCGGGGTGAAATGCAGGCCGGCAGTGGGGGCGGCCACAGCGCCGTCTTCCCGCGCATAAATTGTCTGGTAGTCGAGCCGGTCGCGCTCGTCCTCGCCGCGTTTGGAGGCGATATAGGGCGGCAGCGGGATGTGGCCCACGGCCATGATCGCCGCGTCCAGCGCCGGACCGGAAAGGTCGAAAATCAACTCGATTTCACCACCCTCGCCGCGCGCGCCCGCGGTGGCGTCGAGCACGCCCGCAAGACAGGTTTCGCCATCGCTGCCGAAGGAAAGACGGTCGCCTTGCCTGACGCGCTTGCCCGGACGGACAAAGGCCTTCCAGCGGTCGGGAGCGGCCCGCATGTGCAGCGTCGCGGAAATGCCGGCTTGGTTGCCGTCGCGTGATCGAAAGCCTTCAAGCTGCGCCGGAATCACTTTCGTGTCGTTGAACACCAGCGCATCGCCGGGTTCGAGCAGGTCCGGCAGATCGCTGACGCTGAGATCGGCCAGCGCGCCACCGGCATCGAT